>JAGRHK010000141.1 GCA_020444985.1 Candidatus Competibacteraceae bacterium | reverse complement strand
TAATCAGTGCGGTCGTGATCCCAACCTGTAAGCCACCCAAACCGAGCAAACGGTTGCGCATCTCCCATAGCATGCGGGGTTGCAGCTCCAGGCCAACCAGGAACAGCATCATCACCACACCGAACTCAGCAAAATGCTGGATCTCTTGGGTTTCCGTGCCGACGAGGCCGATGACAGGTCCGATGATGATGCCGGCGAGCAGATAACCCAGCACCGACCCCAGTCCGAGTCGTTTGGCGATAGGCACTGCGATGACCGCTGCGCAGAGATAAACAAAGGCCTGAAAGAGTAATCCGCTCATGTTTCAGGTCTCCTTGATGATCGCGTCGAGCTGGCTATTGAGTTGTGGCAGATCCATGGCGGCTTTGATATCGAGTCTATCGTCGCGCAAGGCTTTCAGTATCCGGACCCAGTCGTCGATATGCTGTGTAGCACAGCCTTCCTCAACCGCCGTGCGTGCACTGAATAAAGCGAAGGGTGGCAGATAAGACATGCCGCAGAGCATGGCGGTTTGCTCCATCGGATGCAGCAGTTCGCGGATTGTGAAATGGTTATAGCCTTCGGCCCGATAACCCATCTTGGCGCCACCTGCGGTGAGCGCATTAAAAAAGAGCTTGCCATGCAATGCCGTTCCTTCGGAGCCGTAGGCGAAGCCGTGCTCTAGCACCAAGTCTTGCCATTCCTTCAATATGGCTGGGGTCGAGTACCAGTACAGTGGATGCTGAAAGACGATGACATCATGCTCAAGAAGCCGCTGTTGTTCCCGATCAATGTCGATTTGGAAGTTGGGATACTCCGCGTACAAATCAACGAGGGTGATGCCGTCGATACCGACAGCGGCATCCCGCATCGGGCGATTGACTTCGGAGCGCTCAAGTGACGGATGGGCGAGAAGAATGAGAATTCGGCGTATTGGCATGAAGGGCGCCTCCGACGCCTGGATGGTTTTACCCGATGCTGCATCAATAATTCCTCGGGTTTCTGGTTGCAAAATACTGACGGCTTAAAGGGGGTTGGGAAAAACGGTCTAGCGGGCCGGTTCCATGGATTCTAGCGGCAACACCGGTTGCATACGCGCTCCGAGAGGCGTCATGGAATCCTCTTGCACACCCAACAGATACTGATAGACGGTGGCATATTCCATGACACGCTGCACATAGGCGCGCGTTTCCCGATAAGGGATCGTTTCCGCCCAGATGTCCGCAGGTTCTGGATTATTCACGGGCAGCCATTCAACAACCTTGTTGGGTCCCGCATTGTAAGCGGCCGTGGCCAGCACCGGATTACCCTGCAATTGTTCTAACATGCGCCGCAGATAGTGGACGCCATAACGAATATTAATTTCCGGTTGACGCAGGTTGGGCGTAGCAACAGCATCCTGCAAGTCTTGGGCAATTTGCCGACCCGTCGCCGGCATAAGCTGCATCAGTCCCAACGCCCCAACCGGAGAGCGGGCGTCGGCGCGAAAGGCGCTTTCCTGACGGATGACGGCATAAACCCAGGCAGGGTCCACCGCATCGGTTGCGGCGCTTGCCAGGATGGCATTGCGGTAGGCCAGTGGAAAGCGCAACTCCAGATCGTCCCAGTACTCGGCCCGGGCGATCGTAACGATGGCCTGATGATGCCACGCCCAACGATAAGCTAACCGCGCGGCCTGTTTCAGCGCCGCCGGGTCAAACGTCCGGGTAGCGCGTTGCCATTCGGCGTTGGCTTCCCAGGTGCGGCCAAGCAGATACAGTTCGCGCGCTCGTTGCAGACCGGGAGAGCCGGCTAGCCGCGTGTCCAGTTCGAGAGAGGAAACCGCGAGCGGAATATTCGTGACCGAATAGGGAATGCCCAGCCGATCGGCGGCCAGAAAGCCGTAATAGTCACGGTGACTGGCGGCGTTTCGGTAGGCTTGATGAGCCGGTTCGGTTTGATGCAACGCTTCCAGCGCTCGGCCCCGCCAGTATTGCCAGCGTGGACTGTCGCGTTCTTCTGGCAGCAACTGATCGAGCCAGCGCAGGGTTGCCGGCCAGTCGCCCTGTTTCAGAGTAATGCGAATCCGCCATTCCCGCACGTCAGTATCGACCACGGTTTCCGGCAAGGCCATGAGTCGCGCCAACGCGGTCGGGTGGTAGTCGCTGGCGATCCACAGGGCGAGCAGCCGTTCCGCATCGGCTAAATGGGGCGCCAGAAATGGGTTGCGCGCTTTGAGCGTGTCCAAGGCAGCCATTGCCGCCAGCGCATCGCGCCGCCGCCAGCGATGCAAGCCATCCGCCAGTATCGCCGGCGCGCGCGGTTCGTCTGCTTTAAGCAGGGCGGCGTCGAGGATTCGGGTCGGATCATCTGCCACCGCCAGCCAGGCGTCGGCAAGCGGGCGATCGCTTTCCGGCATGTCAGCCCGGAGATAGCGGGCGAGTCTCGTCTCACCGGCTTGCATCGCCAATGCAAAGCGTTGCCAGCGCAATTCCGGCAATGGCTGGCCCTGGGTTTGCCAGAGCGCAATCACTGGATCGCAGGCGTTAGGGAGCGAATGACCGGTGAGCCAAAGCGCGGCGAAATCCTGCAACGCCGCTTCGGTCTGGTCGGTACTGAGCAATGCTTGTCGTCGCCAGCACGCAAAGCTGGGGCCACGGTCTGGAACGGCGTCGCGCAGGTAATCCGTCCAGCGCCGTGCGCCCGCCAGTTGGCGCAGCCAAGCGTTGCGCAGGCGGTCCGCCAGAGGCGTATCCGCCCAGGTTTGCAGGAAATCCCGTACTTCGGTAGCCGGGAACTCATGCAATCGGTGGGAGAGGTCTTGGTAAACCAGGTAGGGGTAGAGCGGGTAGCTGCGCAAGTCTGTAGAGTCTAGCGATGCACCCGCTGGTAATGACCGTTCAACCTGTTGAAAGGCTTGCCGCTGTGCGTGCAAGGACTCGATAGCGCGGACATCGCCACTGATGATAACCACCAGAGCGATCATCATAAGACTTGATAAAAGCCCCCTGATCCGGTTGAGAAAGGGGGCAAGAGCATTTTTCAATGCGTTTCGCCGATGATGTCACGCCGCTTCCAGACGCACTGGATTGCCGAACCAGTGATTTCGGGCAATCTTGCGTATGAGATCGACGGGAATAATCACGATGGCCAGCAGCAGCACGTAAATCCACTCCTGCAGCGACAAGCCGACGGTGCGCAGAATTTCGCCGCCGTAGGTGATAAAAATCACCTGGATGATCATGATCGCTGGGATGATGATCGAGAACAGGCGGTTATCTAGCAGATGCTCCAGCAGATTCAGACCCTGAGTGCGTGCGTTGAAGGTATTGAATACCTGGATGAACACGAAGAAGGCAAAGAAGGCGGTGAGGAATTTGGCTTGCGCCGCATCGGAACCGACTTCGTGACCGCCGGAGAACAGTTCTTGGGTGAAGCCACTCGTCAGAAACACGATGCTCAGAAAAGCGATAACGCCGCCGTTGATCAGAATGGACGACCACATATCCGTGTTGATCAGTTGCTCGTCACGGCGCATCGGTTTCTCCAGCATGTAGCGCGGCAGAGCGGCTTCTCCGGCGAAGGCCAGTCCGGCCAGGGTGTCCATGATGATGTTCAGCCACAGCAACTGGGTCATGGTCAGCGGCAGGTCAAAGCCGAAGAATTGGCCCAGGAACACCACCAGAATGGCGGATACATTGACCGTCAATTGGAAAATCAGGAACTTGCGGATGGATTTGAACAGGGTACGCCCATAGAGAACGGCCTTGGTCAGTGAGGAGAAGTTGTCGTCGAGAATGACGATGTCACCGGATTCCTTGGTCATTTCGGTGCCGCTGCCCATGGCGAAGCCGACATCGGCGTTCTTCACGGCCGGGGCGTCGTTGACGCCATCGCCGGTCATGCCCGCCACCAGACCAAGTTCCTTGGCCAGCTTGACCAGCCGGCTCTTGTCGGTGGGGAAGGCGCGCGCGACCACATACAGATGCGGCAATTTTTGTTTCACTTCCTCATCGGACAGTTGCGCCAGTTCAGCGGAAGTCAGAATAATCGCCTGCGGGTCGTTTTCCAGCAGACCCACATCCTTGGCGATGGCTTGCGCGGTTTCCTTGGCGTCGCCGGTGATCATGATGACGTGAATACCAGCGTTCTTCGCGATCTTCACCGAAGCGTAAGAGGTTTCGCGCAGTTCATCGCGCATGCCGAACACGCCCACCAAGGTGAGATTTGCCGGCAGTTCCTTGCTATCGTCGATGGGGGTATCGGTCACCGCTACCGCCAGCAGGCGCATGGCCCGCGAGGACAGTTCGTGCATGGCCGCTTCCAACGCGCCAGGATCGTTGAATGCAACGGCGTTGCCCTCGGCATCCAGGGTATGCGTGCAGTTGCGCAGAATGACTTCCGGAGCGCCTTTAACCAAAGTGATCGCGCGATCGCCGATAACCTGAGTGGCGGAGAATTTGCGGCTGCTGCTGAAAGGGATAACGTCGACGATATCGACGTTACCGGGTGTCGTCAGGTAGGGGGTGACGAAACGCAACAGCGCTTGTTCAGTACGGTCGGCGCCGACCATTTTAATGTCGTTTGGATCGCTGGCGTCAATCACTGCGCTGGTGTTATTGCGCAGGGCAAACCCAGCGGTATCGCGCAAAGCCTGGGGAATGTCGTCCAGCTTTTCAAATTGCGTCGCTGCGCCGCTCACAAAAGCGCTGACCGATAAACGGCCTTGGGTCAGCGTGCCGGTTTTGTCGGTGAACAGAATGTTCAGACTGCCAGCGGTTTCAATACCTAACAGTTTGCGCACCAGCACCTTGACGCTGAGCAGTTTCTTCATGTTGATGGCCAGCACCATGGCAATCATCATCGGCAGGCCTTCGGGCACCGCCACCACGATGACGATGATGGCCAAAATGGCAGCCGTCACAAAGTCCTTGATGATGACCCCGCTGGCTTGTGACCAGTAGGCGTCAAAGCTCTCGGCTTGCAGAAACATGTTGTTGAACATGAAGGCCAGGAAGATGAAGGTCGCGCCGATATAGCCGAAGGTCGAAATATGCCCGCCCAGCACCGTCAGCTTGTGTTGCAGCGGCGAAAGGCGATCTTCAGCGGAGAGCAACTCTTTCATGGTCTGGCCATAGCGGGTCTGATCGCCCACCGCGCTGGCCTGCATCACACATTCGCCATCGACTAAAAGGCCAGCGCGGAACAGGCGGTGTTCTTCCCCAGCCGTCGCCGGATCGACGCCATCCGGTAATGCGGTTTTGTCGACTGGTTCTGATTCACCGGTCAGCGCCGCCTCATCCACTTCGGCATGGCCGGCTATCAGCAAACCGTCGGTGGGCGCCGTATCGCCCGGTTGCAGCAGGATATAGTCGCCGACGACCAGATCATTGATCGAGATCTCGGTCAGGTGGCCGTTGCGAAACACCTTGACCAGGATCAGTGAAGCTTCCTCCAGTAGTTTTTGGAAGGATTGCTCGTTGCTGTGTTCCGACCAGGTAGCGACGAAAGTCGCGATCACCACCGCAAAGGCGATGCCGACGCTTTCGTACCACTCGGCATAACCAAACACGGTCAGAGCGACCGTGATGAGCAGCGCGACAATCAGAATGATGATAATGGGGTCTTTCAAATTGCCCAATAACTTGTCCCAGAAGGTTTCTACCTCCTGGCT
>JAGRHK010000140.1 GCA_020444985.1 Candidatus Competibacteraceae bacterium | reverse complement strand
CGCTAAACTTGTTCGGGTCGCTTGGCCGGCGCACCAGTATCCTGGTCTTGTACTCGGCACTTGCAGCTTCCCTGACCGGCCAGACGCCATCGATACCCCAGTCGCCATCGGGCTCAAACGCCCTGGCGGTACCCGCGACAAAGAACTCCTCTTCCACATAACCCGCGGCGGCCAGATCTACCACCGCGGGCGTTGCGGGAAATCCCCGGCTGCCATTGGTGATGGGGCCGCTTACCTCGGCTGCCGGCACGAGTGGTGCTTTTTTATTGTTATCCCCATCGGAACAGGCCACCAGGCCGAGGACGCCTGCCATAGCAACCATGGTAAAGCTGGCAAATGGATGGATCATTGATTTTCTCCGTACTACGCCAAGGTTGAAATCATGCTCCAGCATATCGAAGTTGAACAGGATTTCGAGTGATTATTACTCGAAAATGGCTCTGTCGTGTGCCTGCTTCGCTGCCGTAAATGCTATGATGCCATTCAATTGCAGGCCGCAATCAGCCCGGTAATGAAACCGTGACAATGCGATTGTACTCGTCCAGGAACAACCCTGCCCGCGACACCCCGTCAATCTCGCCTATACTCTGTGGCGAGGTATTATAGTCCGGCGCGTGGCTGCCTGTCGCAGCAGGCCTGTTACCCGCCTGAAATCGAAGGAGCGTTGTAATGCAACAGCTAAGCGCGACCGATACGGTGTTTCTCACCCAGGAGTCGGAACGTGCGCCCATGCACATCTCCTTTCTTCTTCTTTATGAGCCGGCCCGCAAACAGGGCGGGGCTGTCCGTTTCAAGGATGTTCTGCGCGCCCTCGAAAGCCAGCTCGACAAATCCCCTGTGTTTCGACGTAAGCTCTTGCAAGTGCCGCTGGGGCTGGACAATCCCTACTGGGTGGAAGATGACGCCTTCAATCTGGAGGCGCATGTCCATCATATCGCCCTGCCGCAGCCGGGGGATTGGCACCAGTTCAGCAACCAGTTAGCGCACTTGCATGCACGCATTCTCGACCGTTCACGACCGCTGTGGGAAGCGTATGTCATTGAGGGTCTGGATAATGTCGATTGGCTACCTAAGGATAGTTTCGCCATCTTCCTGAAGATACATCACGCAGCCATAGACGGCGTCGCCGGGTTGGAGATTGTCAGCGCAATCCACGATCGCGAACCCGTGGCGCCACCGCAGGCAACCCGGCGTGAAAAGCCGCCGGCCAGTAATACCGGCACTGAATCCGCGCCCAGCCAATCGCGATTGCTGGCCCGCGCCGGCTTCAACAGTATGCGCCAGCCAGCGCGTATGGTACAGGCTGTCGGCAAATTGATCCCGGTGTTAAGTCGGGCCCGAACCGCGAATAAAACGCGGCAAAGCCGGCCGACGCCGGGCCAGAAGCAACGGCAAACGCGCTTCGGCGGCACGATCACTGCCAAACGCGCTACCGACAGTTGCTTTTTCAAGCTGCAGGACATAAAGGCAATCAAGAGCGCCGTACCGGGCGCAACCATCAATGACGTGGTAATCGCTATAATCTCGGGTGCGATGCGCCGGTATCTGCTGGCAAAAAGCGCTTTGCCGGAGGAGTCACTGGTTTGCGGAGTTCCGGTCAGCACGCGCACCGATGAGGATACACTGCGCGGCGGCAACCGCGTTGGCATGCTGTCGATGATTATGTGTACCGACATCGCCGACCCGCTGCAGCGACTCAAACAAGTCCAGATTGAAACCACATTGGCCAAGGAGTACAGCCAGGCGGTAGGCGCGGGCACCATGCTGACATTATCCGAGTCGATTCCGCCATTGCTAATGGCAGTGGGGATTCGCGCAGCACTGCAGCTACAACTGATGACCGACAGCAGCTTACCCATGAATACCACCGTAACCAATGTACCGGGTTCGCGGGTGCCGCTGTATCTGTGCAGGGCCAAACTGGTCAGGACCGCCGCTTTTCCCCCCGTCTCGAACGGAATGGGCTTGGTGCACGCCGTTCTCAGCCACGAGGATGGTCTGTCGATCAGTATCGCCGCCTGCCGCGAAATGCTACCGGACCCCGCCTTTTATACAGAGTGCGTCAATGCATCGTTCCACGAGTTGCAGGACGCGACCAAAAAACGTGCGCCGGCGAAACGCCGGCCGGCCGCACGCACCAGGACACAGGAATTGTAAGATGCAACAGCTCTCGGGAATGGACAATCTATTCATACAGGTTGAACGGCAGGGCCTGCCGCAACATATCGGTGGGGTCGGCATATTCGACCCGTCCACTGCGGCGGGCGGTAAGGTACGGTTCAAGGATATTGTCGACCTGTTCGCGAGCCGCTCGCATTTGTCACCTATCTTTCGCCGTAAATTAGTCGATGTACCGTTCGGCCTGGACCGACCCTACTGGGTGGAAGACCAAGAATTCGACCCGGAATTTCATGTGCGCCATATCGCCCTGCCCCAACCGGGCGATTGGCGGCAGTTGTGCATCCTCACCGCGCGTATCCATGCGCGACCACTGGACTTGAGCCGGCCTCTGTGGGAGGCGTACGTAATTGAGGGACTCAATAATGTGGAGGGTGTGCCTGCGGGAAGTTTCGCGCTGCTGACCAAGATCCATCATTCCGTCATGGACGGAGTCAGCGGTATGCAGTTTTACGGGGCATTGATGGACGCGACGCCAGCACCGCGCAGCGTCGAACCAACACCACAGGTATTGGAACGCATACCCTCCAACGCGGAGTTGTTTACCAAGGCATATATCAATAATTTGCGCAAACCGAAACAGGTGTTGCAGTTTTTAAAAGAAGTGCTTGGCTCGCGCGCCCGGTTGAAATCGGGCCGCGAGCAACACTCTTTCCACGAGTTGGGTGACATTCCGAAGACTCGCTTCCAGGGTAAGATATCGAAGTCGCGGGTGGTCGACGCCGTGCAGTTTGATTTTGCGCATTTTCGCGCTATTAAAAACCGAATAGCGGGCGCCACCATTAATGACGTGGCGCTAACCGTGGTCGCCGGTGCGATGCGCGCCTATCTCGACAGCAAAGGGGAGTTGCCGGAGGAGTCCCTGGTGGCCGGCTGCCCGGTTGATGTGCGCGAGGACGGCGAGCGCGACGCCGATGGCAATATGGTCGGTTATATGTACATCAGCATGCGCACCGACATTGCCGATCCGCTACAGCGGCTGGCCGCGGTGCACGATGAGTCTGTTTCCGCCAAAGCCTACCTTACGGCGTTCGGGCCGCGCACCGGCATCCACTTACTCGATACCGTGCCGTCCGGCATTATGACGCTGGCGCTGCGCGCGGCAAGTATTACCGGTCTCAGCGACGCATCGGTAACCAACAATACCGTGGTCACCAACGTACCCGGCGCCGGCACCAGTTACTATTTAGCGGGCGCCAGAAGTGTCCGTCAAATGAGCCTGGGTACTTTACTGCCCAACGTCGGTCTCTTCCAGACGATAACCAGCCAGGTACTCGATAACAAAGGCACGCTTTTCATATCCTTCGTGGCCTGTAGAGAGATGCTGCCGGACCCCGCCTTTTACGCACAATGTTTGCGCGACAGCTTCGCGGCACTGCACAGGGCGGCGCGCGCCAAGCCAGTAAAACAGGGTAAAACCAGCAAAAAACGCAGGCGTTGAGGTAAAATACACGGCTACTGGAACAGGATCCCTGACATGACAGAGAAAGCGGCATTGTTCTCTCCCATCACACTCGGCGATATCGATCTCAAAAACAGGATACTGATGTCGCCCATGACCCGCGCCCGGGTGCCCACCCGCGTACCCGACAAGTCCAGCGAGATCTACTACACGCAAAGAGCCGGCGCTGGACTGATCGTTACCGAGGCTACGACTGTGTCCCTGCAGGGCAACGGCTCCATAGCCACACCGGGCATTTATAACGCCGCACAAATCGACGGCTGGCGACGGGTTACCGATGCAGTCCATCATGCCGGGGGCCGGATCATGTGCCAGCTGTGGCACACCGGACGAGTCTCCCACTCGAGCATGCAGCCGGATCAGGGGCCGCCGGTATCGGCCTCTGACGTGCACGGCCAGGTGCAAACGTTTACCAGTAAAGGTTTTGAAAGAACCACGGCACCGCGGGCCCTGGCACTGGAGGAGATCCCGGCGGTGACAGCACAGTTCGTGCAAGCGGCGCGCAACGCCATACAGGCCGGTTTTGATGGCGTCGAGCTGCACGCTGGCAGCGGCTACCTGCTGGACCAGTTCCTGCGCGACGGCACCAACAGGCGCCAAGATCGATACGGTGGCAGCATAGCCAACCGCTGCCGTTTCGTGCTGGAAATCCTCGATGCGGTCACAGCCGAGATAGGCGGTGGTCGAACGGCCATCCGCATTTCACCGATGCTGGTCACCTGGGACTGTCGCGACAGTGATACGGTTGCGCTGTTTTCCCACCTGGTGGAACAGCTCAGCAAGCGGGATATCGCCTTCCTGGACATGATCGAACGCAACGATGCCTCCATCGCGGTCGGCCAGGATGACGATGCCGACTCGCGCGAGCATGGCGTGAGAGCCATTCGCGCGGCCTACACCGGCACCTATGTGGCCAATGGTGCCTACGACCGGAAAAGCGCCATGGCGGCACTGGACAGCGGCTATGCGGAGGCCATCAGCTTCGGCCGTGATTATATTTCAACGCCGGATCTCGCCCAGCGACTCGCAACCGGCGCCGCGCTGAACCCGGCGGCAAGCCCCCTGGCGTATTACGGCGATGGCGGCGATGCCGGCTACATCGATTTCCCGTCCCTACCCCGGCAATGATGCCCTGGCAAGGGTCCGATTAGGCGCCCCTTAGCTGAATGACAACAAATATCCCGCGAATTAGGCAGAACACTCTAATTTTAATCGGTATTGTCACCCCTATTGACAGCGGCAACGCCGGTCGATGATTTAATTTCACTACATTGGATTGAAGGAGAATTACCATGGCTACTGAAAAACGCGCTACTGCCAAGACCACAGCTGCTCGCAAGACCACAGCGAAGAAGACCACTGCCAAGAAGGCGACCAAGGGCAACGTGAACAGCGGTTCCGTGAAGCAGCAGGCGGAGAAGGCGGTCAATATCTACCTGGGCGTTATCGGCAAGGGTATCGATACCCTGCAGGAAAATATTGAAAATTCACGCAAGGAAAATGAAAAGCGCATCAAGGAGCTGGAAAAGCGCGGCTCAAAGTTCCGCACTGAACTGAGCAAGCGCTTCAAGAAGCTGAAATCCCGCGACCTCGCAGAGGAGTCAAAGGCCCAGTTCGAGAAAATCCAGGAGCAGGTAGAAGAGACCGTTGAGTCGGTCAAGGAGAAGTTCGAGAACAGCAAGGCGGCATAAGCCCTCCCTGTTTTGACTGATAAGGCAGCCTGTCATTGCAGGCTGCTTTTCATTGTTTTTGGGCCAGGCCCGGCAGAATGTGTTGAACCGAGCCGAATAGCCTCTCAGCGCTCGCAGAACTGGTTAACTTTATCATACCATCCTGGCTGCTGGTAGCAGACTAGCGCCGGGCCATTCCACCCCCCCCTGTCTTCAACTATGATCCTTACCATACATTAATAATTGTGTGAGGTAGGTCGCTATGCACCCGGAATCGCTGTCTGGAACCCGCAAAGCTGGTATCACGTTACTGGCCAGCGCCCTCATCCTCGCGCTCA
>JAGRHK010000013.1 GCA_020444985.1 Candidatus Competibacteraceae bacterium | reverse complement strand
ACCATTTTTATAAAACATTGAATAGTATATAAATTTAATTATTAAAAATAATTAACTGTAAAAAATTCTGACAATCGTCATTTATTAGGAAAATAATTGAAATTCTCAATGATGTTCTGCCAAATCACTAAAAATGTCTTTTATTTATATCAATCGTAATTTTTATAAGAAAAAAGTTTTTTAAACCAGCCAATTTGTAACATACCATTAAGATCAACCAAGCAAGATGAGTAAAAATTAAACCGGATACCACTGTAAAATTTTCCGACAGCGGGCAGACCCAAATCCCGAATCGCCGCTGAATACCGTTACCGGCGCTCAAGCGCACTGTAAAATTTTCCGACAGCACCGCCGATTACTCATCTGTCGGCTATTCTTGACATCCCGAACTCAAGTGGATGTTTGCGCGATGCGTCCCGAAGTCCAAACGACTTTGATGGCGATATCCGGGTCAAATCTCCCAATGGTTTAGCGATGCGCTAGAGCCGACGCCTGATTCGCGGCCATCTGCGCTACCCAGGCATTCGCCGCATTCGCCGTCAGGTTTTGCACCAGGCTGGGGAACAACCCCCCGGTTAAAACCAGCAATCCCATCACGCTGGCAATCAATAGTTCTCGGGGACGCAGATCCATCGCGGAAGCGACTGTCGGTTGCGTCACCGGTCCCAGAAAGGCATGACGGAAGAAACCCAGGAAATAAGCCGCGCTCAGAATTACGCCGAGCAGGGCAGCTGCGGCCAGAGTGGGAGAAACTTGCAAAATACCCAGTAGCATCAACAGTTCAGCAACAAAACCATTGGTGCCAGGCAGACCGATTGACGCCATGCCAAGCAACAGAAACAAGGCCGTCAGGCGGGGCAGCGGTTGCGCCAATCCACCCAGGCTGGCCTGATCGGTCGAGCCGAGCCGATGGCGCAGAAAACCGGTCATGAGCATCAAGCCGCTGGCGACAATGGCAAAATTAGCCAGTTGGAAGATCGCGCCCTGCACACCCTGCAGGTTCATGGTCGCGAGGCCCATCATGACCAGCCCGACATGGCTGATGCTGGAAAACGCCAGCATCTTGCGCAAATTGGCTTGGCGTAGCGCGATCAGCGCCCCATACAGCAACCCGAACAGGCCCAGGAGCGCGATCAACTCGAAAAAGTCGCGTGCAGCTATCGGCGCCAGCGGCAGAGTAAAGCGCAACATGCCAAAGACGCCCAGTTTGAGACCGACCAGCAACGCGCTCAGCCCCACCGGCCCTTCTTTTAATACGGTCGGCAGCCAGGCATGGAAGGGAAAAAGCGGCGCTTTGACCGCGAAACCGAAGAATAGCAACAGGAAAACGGCGGTCTGCGCGTGGGCGGGTAATGGCTGTTGCAACAACGTCAGGTAATCGAAATTTAACGTATGACCGGCAACGCCTGAGTCATGCAATCCCAGCAGCAGCATCCCGAACAGCAAGGGGACGCCGCCCGCCAACATGAATAAAGTATATTGGGTCGCGGCGAAGCGCCGTTCCGGGCCAATGCCCCACAGGCTGATCAGGAAGTAAATGGGGACCAGGGTCAGCTCCCAGAACAGGAAGAACAACACCAGATCCAGGGCGCAGAAGACCCCAATGCTCACCCCTTCCAGCGCCAGCAACAGGGCAAAGTACAAGCGCGGCAGGGATTGAATGCTGGTCCAGGACGCCAGAATCACTGCGCAGAACAGCAGCGCGGTCAGCGGTGGAAACAGAGCGGCGATGCCGTCAATGCCTACCAGGTAATGAACGTTCAAACTGGGAATCCACACTGCACGCTCCACAAACTGCATCCCAGCGACTTCCGGGCGCAGCGCGGTCAGCATTACCAGCGACAACGCCAGCTCCACCACGGCGCCCGCCAGAGCGACAATCCGCACCGTCCGGGCCTCGCGCGGGAACAGCAATAGCAGCGTCCAGGCGAGCGGCAGAAAAATGAGCAGACTCAGTATGGGAAAACCGATCGATTCAGTAGCTGACAAGTATTCAGGATTCATCCCGGTTTCCTTTATCGTGATTAATCATGGCCTTGATATGGACCAGCAACGCGGCAAGCGCCCCGCGATGGCGCTCCACGACCTGTCGTCCACGCTGACCGGCGTCTCGGCCTTGCTGAAGATCGGCCAACAACCAGTCGAGAGTGACGGCGAGTTCGCCCGCATCCGTGATTTGCCAGGCTGCTTTTGCTTCCAGCAAGCGTTCGCTCGCCTCGGTGAAATTGAACATGAAGGGACCGAACAACACCGGCAACCCCAGCAACGCGGGTTCCAGCACATTATGGCCTCCAGTCGGCGCCAGACTACCGCCGACAAACGCCAGATCGGCGGCGGCGTAGAACAACAGCAATTCGCCCATGCTATCGCCTAGAAAAACGGCGGTTTCCGGTGTACAAGGGCGCTGTTCGCTGCGGCGGATCACCTTGAAACCTTGTTCCCGACACAGCTCCGCCACGCTGTCAAAGCGTTCGGGGTGACGCGGGACAAGCAGGATCAGCAGATTCGGCCAGTGGCGGCGAACCAGAGTAAACGCTTGAAGAATTTGCATGTCCTCGCCGGCATGCGTGCTGGCGGCGATCCACACGGGACGCTGTTCGCCGAATTGCTCTCGCCGCAATTGCTGGCCTTGCGCTTGTAAATCATCCGGCAATTTCAGGTCGTACTTGAGATTACCCGTGACTTCGACTCGTGGCGCGCCGAGCGCTCGAAAGCGTTGGGCATCAGATTCACTCTGGGCGGCGATCAGGGTGATGTCCTGTAACATGGATGCGGCCAACCGGGGAATCCGTGCATAGCCGCGCGCCGAGCGCTCGGATAACCGGGCGTTAGCAATAAGAACCGGAATGCCTGCGGTCGCGCACTTCCGGAGCAGGTTCGGCCATAACTCAGTTTCCATGATGATCGCGATTTGGGGTCGGGTTCGGTGCAGGAATCGCTGTACCACGCCGGGCAGGTCATAGGGTGCATAAACATGCTGTACGCGTTCCCCAAGTGTTTCTTGAACCTGACGGGAGCCGGTCAGCGTCGTGGTCGTTACCAGCAAGGACCGGTTGGGGTACCGGTCTAAAAGAGCGCGAATCAGCGGTAATGCGGCGCGCACTTCCCCTACCGACACCGCATGAATCCACAGGCCGCCCGGCGACAGGGGCGGCGCCCAACCCAGGCGTTCGCGCCAGCGCTGGCGATGTCCCGGATCGCGGCGGCCACGCCAATACAGTCGCACGAGCGCCAACGGCAACAGCAGATAGAGAAGACCGTTATAAATAAGGCGCATCATGAATCGCCTTGCGCATTCTCAATCTCCAATACTGGAACCCTGCGTTCTGGAGCCTGTCCCCGGAAAGCCGCGCCCTGGAGCCTGATCTCTCACGCTGGCGCTTCCTTCATCCACATTAACGTCGCGCCAATCACTGCCGCCGGCATCGCCAAAAAATTCACGATCGGGATCAAGGTCAACACGAGTGTCATACCGCCAAAGCTCAGGGTGAGCGGCCAGTGCTTGCGCAGTAATTGACGTTGTTCCCGAAACGATAGCCCCCGGTTGCCGAGCGGATAGTCGGCATATTCCAGCGCCAGCATCCATGCGCCAAACAGCGCCCATAACACTGGCGCAGCGACATTGATCACCGGTATAAAGGACAGAATTAGGACGGGGATCGCCCAGCCAATGAAATACAGGAGCTTGTTCAGTTCCGCCAGCGGGCTCAGAATTAGATCCTTCCAACCCAGGCGGGCGTTCGGGCTGGAAGATCCACCCGGGCGGGCCAGTTTCTCCACCCGTTCCGCCAGCAAGCCGTTGAATGGGGCGGCAACCAAATTCGCGACGACCGAGAAGGTGTAAAACACCACCACCAGCACGGTCAACACGAAAATCGGCCACAGTAACCAATGCAGCCAATCTAACCAGCTCGGCAACCAGCTTTGCGCTATCTGATCCCAATGCTGAAATTGATCGAAACTCCACCAGACGCCCGCGCCAAACAAGAGGGTATTAATCAGTAGCGGAATCGCCACAAAACTGCGCAGTCCAGCGCGAGGCAGCCAGCGCAGGCCGGTCAATACATAATCCGCGCCTTTCAGTGGGGAAGAAGTCATGATGTCGGGAGTCCTCGCTGTCAATGCCCACATTCGTTTCAAAACACGACAATCTACGTTACTATTTTCAATTATACCAATGAACGCGATGTTGCTGTCCCGGTTGCCGGGATCGCGCATCGAGAACCATCCGGGAAAGTAGCGAGAGCAGACCGGCATCGTGTCTGTCAGGCTTAACCGTCGTCAACCACAATAAGGAGTACATGCATGAAAAATCCTGTCCGCGTCGTGATCACCGGCGCTGCCGGCAACATCGGCTACGCCATGGCTTTCCGGATCGCTTCGGGCAGTATGTTGGGTCCCGATCAACCGGTGATCCTGCAATTGCTGGAAATTACCCCGGCGCTGCAAGCTTTGCAGGGGGTGGTGATGGAATTGAATGATTGCGCCTTCCCGCTGTTAGCCGATGTGGTCGCCACTGACGATCTGAAGACGGCTTTCACCGACGCGAATTACGCCATGCTGGTTGGCGCGCGGCCGCGTGGCCCCGGTATGGAGCGCAAGGACCTGCTGACTGCCAATGGCGCCATTTTTGGACCGCAGGGCAAGGCGCTGAATGATCATGCGGCCCGTGACGTGAAGGTGCTGGTTGTGGGTAACCCGGCCAACACGAACTCCCTGATCGCCGCCAGCAGCGCGCCGGATCTCAATCCACGCCAGTTCCACGCCATGACTCGGCTCGATCACAACCGCGCACTGAGTCAACTGGCGGCCAAGACCGGCTCGCATGTCAATGACATCAAGAAGATGATTATCTGGGGTAATCACTCTGCGACCCAGTACCCCGATATCAGTCAGTGCACCGTCAAGGGCCAGGCCGCGACTGGACTGGTCGATCAGGGTTGGTACCGCGATACCTTTATTCCCGATGTGCAGCAGCGCGGCGCGGCAATCATCAAGGCCCGCGGCGCATCCTCCGCAGCTTCCGCCGCCTCCTCGGCGATTGATCACATGCGCGATTGGGCGTTGGGCACTCCCGAGGGCGACTGGGTCAGCATGGCGGTGCCCGCCGACGGTTCCTACGGGATTAGCGAAGGCGTGATCTATTCCTATCCTTGTGTCTGCAAGAATGGCGACTATGAGATCGTCCAGGGCCTGCCGGTTGACGAGTTCAGCCGCGGCAAAATGGACGCGACAGCAAAGGAACTGCGCGAGGAACGCGCCAGCATTGAAGATCTGCTGAAGTAAGTCGCGAGGCTCTGTAGCGTAGAGCGGACAACTTGCCCGTTCTACGCTCGTTTTCCAAATCAGCTTTGTGCGGGCAAACAGGAAATTTCCCAGTAACCGACTACACTGTTTGCCGTCGACAACCATAAAAGTCGCATTTCCAAACCATTGAAGCGAAGCTGGAGGAGACTCAAATATGACTTACGAAGAATTCCATCGCTGGTCCATCGACGATCCCGAGGGATTCTGGGGCGAACAAGCCCAGTTAATTCACTGGAACAAACCGCCGCAAAAGATCCGTGATTACAGCAACCCACCGTTTTGCAAATGGTTTGTCGGTGGTGAAACGAACCTGTGCTACAACGCGGTGGATCGGCATCTGGCCGAGCGCGCTGACCAGAACGCGCTGATTTACATCTCGACGGAAACCGACGAGACCGTCATTTACACGTATGCCGAGCTGTACCGTGAAGTGAATCGCTTTGCCGCCGTGCTGCAATCACTCGGCGTAGGCAAAGGCGACCGGGTCATCATCTACATGCCGATGATCGCCGAAGCGCTCTTCTCGATTCTGGCTTGCGCCCGAATCGGCGCTGTGCACTCAGTGGTGTTTGGCGGTTTCGCGGCCTACAACCTGGCGGTGCGCATTGATGACGCCAAGCCCAAGGTCATGGTCACCTCCGACGCCGGCATGCGCAATGGCAAGGCCGTGCCCTACAAGCACCTGGTTGATGAGGCCTGCAGTCTGGCCAAGTTCCCGCCGGAAAAAGTGGTGATGTGCAACCGAGGCCTGGACAAGGGCCTGACGCTGATCGAAGGCCGCGATTTGGATTATGCGACCCTGCGCGCCCAGCACATGGACGCCGAAGTTCCTGTCGTCTGGTTGGAGTCGAACGAACCCAGCTACATTCTTTACACCTCGGGCACGACCGGCATTCCCAAGGGCGTGCAGCGCGATGTCGGCGGTTACGCGGTGGCGCTGGCTTCGACCATGAAGCACATTTATAACATTAATCCCGGCGAGACGATGTTCGCGACTTCCGACATCGGCTGGGTGGTGGGGCACTCCTACATCGTCTATGCCCCGCTGATCAATGGCTCGCCGACCATTTTCTACGAGGGGATGCCAACTCGGCCCGACCCCAGCGTCTGGTGGAAGATTGTCAATGAATACCAGGTGCGGACCATGTTCTCATCGCCCACGGCAGTGCGGGTGCTGAAGGGACAGGATCAGAAGTACATGAAGATGCACGACGTGTCCTGTCTGCGCTACTTGTTCCTAGCTGGCGAGCCGTTGGATGAGCCGACCTCGCGCTGGATTACCGACGCCTTGCAGATTCCGGTGATTGACCACTACTGGCAGACCGAGACCGGCTGGCCGATGCTGTCCTATATGCCGGGCGTGGACTTGAAGCCCAATCGCTTCGGTTCGCCTGGATTCCCCGTGTATGGCTACAACATCCGAGTGATTGACGAAGGTACCGGCTCGGAAGTGCCCCGGGGCGAAAAAGGCGTTCTGGTCGTCGAGCCGCCTTTACCGCCGGGTTGCCTGAGCACCGTTTGGGGCGATGACAAACGCTTTGTGCAGAGCTACTTCTCCAGCTTCAAGGAGCTGCTCTACACTTCTTCCGATTGGGCCGTGCGTGATGAAGAGGGTTACTTCTTTATCCTGGGCCGCACCGATGACGTGATCAATGTCGCCGGTCACCGGTTAGGTACTCGTGAAATCGAAGAAGCGATTCAGTCTCATTCAGCCGTTGCCGAGGTTGCGGTCATTGGCGTCGCCGACAAGGTCAAAGGTCAGGTACCGGTTGGTTTTGCGCGCTTGAAAGATCCGACACAGCTTGAAGCCGCCGGCGCTGTCGAACGCATGGAGAAGGAGATCATCAGTAAGGTACAGGAGTTGCTAGGCGCGGTGGCCAAGCCGCATAACGTTCACTTTGTTAGCGCTCTACCCAAGACCCGTTCCGGCAAGTTGCTGCGGCGGTCAATCCAAGCGCTGGCCGAGGGGCGCGATCCGGGCGATTTGTCGACGCTGGATGACCCGAACTCGCTGGAAGAAGTGCGCCGCGCTATCGAACAGCACTAAGCGATTTCGCGAACCTATTGCTGGATTTAATTAAAAAATCCCGTCTCCCGTATGGGGAGGCGGGATTTTTTATTGCCTTGCTGTCTTGTCAATCAGCTCGCACTGCGCTCGGACAACACGCCTTTCAACTTGGTCACGGTCTCGCGCATCATCTTCTCGGTCGTTTCCCAGTCCACGCAAGCATCCGTGACCGATACGCCATACTTGAGCTGGCTGCGATCTGCCGGAATCGACTGGTTGCCCCATTCCAGGTTACTCTCGATCATCAGCCCGACAATGGATTGATTGCCTTCCATGATCTGATGCGTGCAATCGCGCATGACCAACGGTTGCATGGCCGGATCCTTAAAGGCGTTGGCATGGCTGCAATCGATGACCATATTGACGGGTAATTTCTTTTCACGCAGCGCCTTTTCGCACAAGGCGATCGATACCGAGTCGTAATTGGGTCGGTCGCCGCCGCGCAAGACGACATGGCCATAGCGATTGCCCAAGGTGCGAATTATCGCCGACTGGCCTTGCGGGTTGATGCCCAGGAAGCTGTGCGGACGGGCGGCGGATTGCAGCGCATTGATCGCGACTTCCAGGCTGCCATTGGTGCCGTTCTTGAAGCCGACCGGCGTGGACAGGCCGCTGGCGATCTCGCGATGGGTCTGCGATTCGGTTGTACGGGCGCCGATGGCGGTCCAGACGACCAGATCGGATATGTACTGTGGGATGATCGGATCCAGCGCTTCGATACCTGCGGGTAGCCCCATCTCCGCCAGCTCCAGCAACAGGCTGCGGGCGACCTGCAAGCCTTCATCGATCTGGAAGGTATCGTCCATGTGTGGATCGTTGATCAAGCCCTTCCAGCCCACCGTCGTGCGCGGTTTTTCGAAATACACGCGCATCACCACGAATAGCGTGTCCTTCACCTCATCGGCCAGCGCCTTTAAGCGTTTTGCGTAATCGCGCGCTGCCTCGACATCATGGATCGAGCAGGGACCGACGACCACGAATAATCGCGGATCTTGGCGATCGAGGATGCGTTTGATGGTTTCCCGGGCCTGGAATACGGTGTCCGCCGCTGCTTCGCTGAGCGGCAGGCGCTGCTTGATTTCCTCGGGCGTGGGGAGGACTTCCAGGGCGGCAACATTGAGATTGTACAGGTTTTGCATGAGTGTAAAATCAAAGTAGTGAATTGAAAAACAAGGATTTTGAATGGATTAATTCCGCAAGCTGATGATCGGCCAGCCATGTTCCCCGGCATAGTGGGCCAAGGTGGCGTCAGGGTCCACCGCGACAGGATAGGTCACCCGGTTGAGGAGGGGTAAATCGTTATGGGAATCGCTATAAAACCAGCTTTCTGCGAGATGAGCGCCGGTTTCGGTGAGCCAGGCATCGAGTCGTTCCACCTTGCCGTGCTGGAAACAGGGAATCCCGGTTGCCCGTCCGGTATAACGGCCATCGATTTGTTCCGGTTCGCTGGCCAGCAAATGAGGGACGCCCAGCCGTTCAGCAATCGGGGCGGTGATGAAGCGATTGGTGGCGGTGATAATCAGCAGGGTATCGCCGGCCTTGCGATGTCGGTCCAGCAACTCGTCCGCTTTAGGCAACAGGATCGGCGCGATTTTCTCTTCAAGGAATCGTTCGCGCCAGGCCAGCAATGCCGGCAGCGGATGTTCGGCCAGAGGGCGCAACATGAAGGCCAGGAAAGCGTGAATATCCAATGTGCCGGCGAGGTACTCATTATAGAAGCGCTGATTCTCGCGCTCATAATGCTCGCGGTCGACCAGCCCTTGTTCGATGAGAAACTGGCCCCATAGATAGTCACTGTCATCCCCTAGCAAGGTGTTGTCGAGATCAAAAATCGCCAAACTCATGGAATCATTACCGTGGTTGCGGTTTCGCAGGTTCGTCAAGGCTGTATTGTCGGAGTTTTTTACGCAGGGTGCCACGGTTGATGCCGAGCAAATCAGCGGCCCGAGTTTGGTTGCCGCCCGTGCGTTGCATGACGATCTCCAGCAGGGGAGGCTCTACCTCTTGCAGCACCAGATCATACAGATGGCTGGGTTGCTGGTCGCCCAGATTGTGAAAATAGATGCGCAGCGCCTCGTAGACCTGATCGCGCAATGGCGTGGCAGGCAACAGATCAACAGGAGGATCGATGTTTTTATTGTTCATTGCAAAAGGCGCTCGCTATCGGCGTTCGGACAGGGCTGTTAAGTTTAGAAGCGGTGGGCGTGTTAAGGCCGTTTGAGAAACAAGGTTATCATACCGAAGTGTATCATGAGGATGAAGAAGCTACAGGGCGCAAGTACCGGATCATTTCAAGTTCGTCATAAACGGTCACTAACACGTTATCCTGGTTATACTCCGCAGATCAAATTGTTCGGGAGAGCGCAGCAGAGCATGGTCCTTTTGACCATAACGCGCCTTTCTGCAATATCGAACGGCATGATTAAACTTTACCATTTTATCGCAAACGCCTGTTATGAATCTTCATAATTATCAACACTTCACCGCAGAAGATTTACCGATGCGCTTTCTGGCTCGCGACCCGCGCCGCGTGATCGTGAACCGCCAATGACTCTTGCCAGTTTCGCTTTGATCCTGGCTGGCGTGTTGCTCAATGCCACTGCGCAATTACTGTTGAAAGCGGGAACCAATACGCTGGGGGTCATTACCCCGACCGTTGCCAACGCGCTGCCACTCGCCAGTTCCATTGCGACCAATCCGCATTTCCTCGGTGGTTTCGCCTGCTATGGCGTCAGCGTGCTGGTATGGATTGTGGCCCTGTCCCGGGTGCCGGTGAGCATTGCCTACCCCATGCTTTCTATCGGCTATGTGGTCAACGCGCTGGCTGCTGGATATTTGTTCGGCGAGGCGCTGACCGGCGGGCGCTGGCTCGGGATTGGGTTCATTATCATTGGCGTGGTGCTGCTTGCGAGATCCTGAAATGTCATCATTACCCTATCTGCCTTTCGCCCGCCCGACTCTGGATGAAGAAACCATTGCCGGTGTGGCTGAAGTGTTGCGTTCTGGCTGGATCACGACGGGGCCACAAGTCAAAAAATTCGAGGCGGCGCTCTCCCAATATCTGGATGGCCGACCGGTGCGAGTGCTGAACTCAGCGACATCGGCCCTGGAAGTCGCCTTGCAACTGTGTGGCATCGGTCCCGGCGCGGAGGTCATTACGCCTTCGCAGACGTTCTTCGCCGCACCGAACATGATCGCCAAGGTGGGGGCGACGCCCGTATTCGTCGACGTTGATCTGATCAGCCGCAATCTGGATTTCGATGCCGTGGAGCGAGCGATTACCCCTCATACCCGAGCGATCATGCCGACCCATTTCGCCGGATTGCCGGTGGATATGGACCGTCTTTACGCCATTGCCCGTCGGCATCGGTTACGGGTCATTGAGGACGCGGCTTTGGCCATTGGCTCCAGTTGGCGTGGACGACGGATCGGTAGTTTCGGCGACCTGGCCGTGTTCAGCTTTCATCCCAATAAAAACATGACCGCTATTGAAGGCGGAGCGCTGGCGTTGAACGACGAGACTGAGGCGCGTGAAGTGGAAATACTGCGCTTCCACGGTATTACTCGACTCGCCGATGGTACGCGCGACGTTACTTTTCCTGGCGGCAAGTTCAACTTGCCCGATGTCAACGCCCGGATCGGTTACGGGCAACTGGCCCGGCTGGATGCGTTCAACGCGCAGCGCCGTGCGTTGGTCGCTGAATATTTTCGACGCTTTCCGACCGCCCCGCCTTGTTTGTTGCCGCACCCTGGCTATCCAGGGGATGAAGCGGGACATAGCTGGAATCTGTTCGCGCCCCTGTTGCCGCTGGACCAGATGGCGATGGATCGCCAGCAGTTTCGCACCGCCCTCGAAGCGCATGGCATTGGCACCGGCATCTCTTACGAGGCGGCGCATTTGACCTCGCTGTTTCGTCAATACGGTCACCACGAGGGGGCGTTGCCCAACACCGAACGGATCGCCCGGGAAACGGTAACGCTGCCGTTGTTTCCGACGATGACCCCTGCGGATGTGGAGCGAGTTTGCCGGGCCGTCAGTGCGGTGTTGGCCGATGGGAGCTTGCAATGAATACCCCCCAACTCTCCGTAATCATCCCGGTTTACAATGAGCAGGAAACGTTGCCCGCTTTGTTTGCGCGGCTCTATCCTGCGCTGGATGCCTTGGATCTTGCCTATGAGGTGCTGTTTATTAATGATGGCAGTCGCGACCGTTCGGCGGCGTTGTTGAAAGACCAGTTTCAAGCCCGGCCTGACGTGACCCGGGTGATTCTGTTCAACGCCAACTGTGGCCAGCATATGGCGATCATGGCGGGTTTTGAATATTGCCGGGGCGCGCGGGTGGTGACCTTGGACGCCGATCTGCAGAATCCGCCAGAGGAAATTAGTAAGCTGTTAGCCGCGATGGATCAGGGCCATGATTATGTCGGCGGTATCCGCCGGACTCGCGAGGACCGTCTGTGGCGGCATGTGGCTTCCAGGTTGATGAACCGGTTGCGCGAGCGGATTACCAAAATTCGCATGACCGATCAGGGGTGCATGTTGCGCGCCTACAGCCGGTCGATTGTCGAGGCGATTGTGTCCACGCGGGAGGTCAGCACCTACATCCCTGCGCTGGCCTATACCTTCGCCGCCCATCCGACCGAAGTCACGGTCGCCCATGCCGAGCGAGTCGCCGGGGAATCGAAGTATTCAATGTACAAGCTGATCCGGCTTAACTTTGATCTGGTCACCGGTTTTTCGGTGGTTCCCTTGCAGATGTTTTCACTCGCTGGAATTGCGCTTTCCCTGGCATCGGCGGGGTTTGTGGTGTTTCTGGCGATTCGCCGGTTGACGATCGGGCCGGAGGCCGAAGGGTTGTTCACCCTGTTTGGCATTAATTTTCTGCTGATCGGCATTCTATTATTCGGGATTGGCCTGCTGGGCGAATACGTCGGGCGGATTTACCAGCAGGTGCGCGAGCGTCCGCGCTTCACCATCCAGGCGATTCTGGAACAGCGTGAAGAGAATTGACGTGGCCGCTACCTTCGCTTCCCATGCCAACCCCTGCTCTGGAATCCAGGAAAAGCGCTTCTCCATGCCACTGTCTCATTGGACTCAAACGCTGTTGATACTTCTGGTTCTGCCCATGTCGCTGGCGACAAGCAACGTCCGGGCCGATATTTTTGCAAAGGGCGACCTGCTCATGTTGCAAGCAGCGCCTGGCGTCATTCATTTCGATTCCGACCCCGAACATGCCAAGTATTCGTGGCTGGTCGGTTTGGAAT
>JAGRHK010000139.1 GCA_020444985.1 Candidatus Competibacteraceae bacterium | reverse complement strand
GATTCTGGAGCGCGCTTCCGGCCAACCCGTCTATCAGCTCGATTTGTGGATGGTCGGCGAACGCGATTGCAAGGCCCTGCTTTATCAGGCCGCACAGGCGGCGGATTTGATTCTGATCGAGGGCGTGATGGGCCTGTTCGACGGGACGCCTTCCAGCGCCGACTTGGCGCAACGGTTCGGCGTTCCCATCCTGGCGCTGATCAACGCGCACGCGATGGCGCAAACGTTTGGCGCGGTTGCGCACGGTCTGGCGCATTATCGTCCGGGCCTGCCGTTCGCCGGCGTACTGGCCAACCGGGTGGCCGGACCGGGGCATGCCGCGTTACTGGCGGAAAGCCTCGCGCCCGAGATCCGCGATTACGGCTGGTTGCCGCGCGATAGCGAAATCACCCTGCCGGACCGGCATCTGGGTCTGGTGCAGGCGGCGGAAATTGCGGATCTGGAAAGCCGGCTGAATGCCGTGGCTGCGCTGATCGCGAACACCGGCTTGGCTGAATTGCCGCCGCCGGTCGCCTTTCCCGCCATGCCGGTGGAGCCGCTGACGCCACGGCTTAAAGGCGTGCGCATTGGCATCGCTCGCGACATGGCGTTCGCTTTTCTCTACCCCGCGAACTTGGACACGCTGTGCGCGCTGGGTGCGGAACTGACATTTTTTTCGCCATTGGCCGATGCGGAGTTGCCAGAAGTCGACGCGATTTACCTCCCCGGCGGCTACCCGGAGCTGCATCTGGATGCGCTGGCGGGCAACGCAGCGCTGCGCGCCGCTTTGCGCCATCATCATGCCGCTGAAAAACCCCTTTACGCCGAATGCGGCGGCTTGCTCTACACGCTGGAATCGCTGACGGATAAAGACGGACATTGCGCGCCGATGCTGGGTCTGTTGCCGGGCCAGGCGGTCATGCAACCTCGGCTGGCGGGATTGGGAATGCAGTCAGCGCAATTCCCGCAAGGGGAACTGCGCGGCCACACCTTCCACCACTCTAAACTGACGACGCCGCTTGAACCGTTAACGCAAGGTCGCCGCCAGCGGGATGGGCAACCGGGGGAGGCGGTTTATCGGCTTGGGCGGCTGACGGCTTCGTATCTGCACCTCTACTTCGCCAGCCATCCGGAAGCGGCCGCGCGGCTGTTTCTACCCTGATCAGCCCACATCAAACCGATCAAACGTCATGGTGAACTGGCCGCGACCGTGGGTCATGCCGCGCAGATCAGTAATATAGCCCAACAGCCGGTCCAGCGCGCAATCGCAATGGATAATCGTCATATCCCCCAGGCTGGTCGTGTCCCGAATGACCGCCCGGCGGGCCTGTAAATCGCCCATGACCGTTCCCACATCGCTCTCGGGAACGACTACTTCGGTGGCCATAATCGGCCGCAACACCAAACTACCCGCCCGGATCAACGCCTTGCGCACTGCCTCGGCAACGGCAATGCGCACCGCCTGCGGATTGGAGAGCGCGCCGAACAATTCCACATCCAGCACCCGCACCGCCAAATCCTGCAAGGTCGCTCCTGTCGCAGGACCATTAGCCAGCGCATCTTCGGCGCCACCGGAGATCGCATCCTGCTGCGACGGATTAAGTTGGGCGCCCTCCGGTCGCACGACCGGTTCAACGCTTACCGTCAAACCCGTCCCGCGCGGCAAGGGCGCGACCGCAACCCGCGCCCAGGCTTTCATCTCCAGTTTTCTCCCGTCCGGTTGCTCGATCACGCGATGAAACAGGTGATCGGCTTCGGCGGCTTGTTCAATCGTTTCGCGCGTCACCACATCAGGGTTGCCGACCCGGATATTGACATTGAACTCGCGGCGCAAGCGTTCGCCCGCAATCTGCAAGTGCAGCTCGCCCATGCCGCGCAGCACGCGCTGGCCCGTTTCCGGATCTTCTTCAACCCGCAATGTGGGATCTTCCTGTTGCAGCTTGTCCAGGGCTTCCAGCAACTTCTCTTCGTCGGCGCTGGACTGTGGTTCAATCGCCAGGCCCAGCACCGGTTCGCGAGCGTCGATGCGCTCCAGCCACAGCGGATGGCTTGGCGCGCATAACGTATCGCCTGTCGTCGCCCAGCGTAGGCCGGCAATCAGGACGATCTGCCCGGCGGTGGCCTGATCCAGTCGGGTTTTATGGTTGGCGTCCACTTCGAACAACCGCGCCGCGCGCTCATGACGCACCGTTCCCCCTGGACCGGGAATGGCGACTTCATCACCCGGTTTCAGCATTCCACGATAGAGCCGGGCAAAGACATGACGGCGGCCTTCCCACATCTGGACTTTGAAGGCCAGCGCCGCCAGGGGACCCGCCGTTTCCATTGCGACCCACTCTTCGCCGCCATCCGGTCGATGCGCCAGACTGGACGGACGCTCGGTCGGCGCCGGCAGCAATCGCAGCACGCCATCCATTACCGGCTGCACGCCCTGGTTGCGCAGGGCGCTGCCAGCGAAGCAGGGGAACGCCTTGCCGGTCAGCGTGGCTAAGCGCAGCGCGGCCCAAACCGCATCCGGATCAGGCTCGGGCTCTTCTTCCGTCAGCACCTGCTCAGCCAGGGCTTCATCCATCTCCGCCGCCGCCAGCAACAGGCTTTCCCGCCAGGGCCGCATGTGCTCCCAGACGGCTTCATCGCAGGGGGTGATGTCCACCTGCTCACCCCGCTCGCCAGTGAAGCGCCACCGGGTTTTATCGATCAGGTGAATGATCGCGCCATCATCATTCGGCGATGGTACGGTCACTGCCACAGGTTCCGCAGCCAGGCGTTCGCGCACCGTGGTCAGCACCCCGCTAAAATCAGCGCCGGGCCGATCCAGTTTATTGACGAAAAACAGCGTGGGTAATCGAAACCGGGTGCGTTGCCGCCAGACCGTCTCGGTTTGCGGCTCGACGCCGCGCACGCCATCCAGCACGATCACACAGCCGTCCAGAACGCGCATCGAGCGTTCAACTTCGATGGTGAAATCGACATGGCCAGGCGTATCGATCAGTTGAATCAAATGCTCCCGCCAGGGCAGGCGGGTCACGGCGGCAGTAATGGTGATGCCGTGCGCCTGTTCCTCGGCCATATAGTCCATGTGGGCCGCGCCTTCATGAACCTCGCCGATTTTGTGGGAAACGCCAGCGTAATACAGCATGCGTTCGGTCAGAGTCGTCTTGCCGGCGTCCACATGCGCGGCGATGCCGATGTTGCGCACGCGCGCCAGGTCCGAAATGTTGGACATGAGGGTTTCCGTTTAAACGATGCGCCGGCATTCCAGATAAAACCGCTTCTCATCCGCCTCACCCATTGAAAAGGTCTTTCTGGGCAGCGCGCCGTCGCGGATTACCGTGCGGAAAAAGTCCTTCTTGGCCAGAGCCGGTAGATAGAAACCGAGGTTGCCAGGCTGCGCGCTCAACTGCGCCAAGGCGTCGTCGCCGTGGATGTAGTCGATCCGCGCCCCAGGCTGATTTTCCAGATACGGGTCAAGGAAAGCCTGTAGGCTGGCGACAGGCAGGGTGAGCCGCGGCTGTTCAATCAAGAGTACGCCATGATGATCGCGGCTGGTAAAAGCCAGGGTATGGCAGCCCGATCGTTGCTCCATCTCCTGCCAGGCGCGCCGCGCTGCTTCCCATGAGGGATGGTCGATGACCGTCAGCGTCGAACCCTGATGAGCGCAAAAGCCAGTCATCGCCTCCAGCAAAGAGGCCGGATTGATGTTGAACGCGACGCGGTGAATCGCTTCGAATTGCAGACCCTCATCATGAAGGTTCACCAGCTCCACCAGCGCGTGACGGGCTGGATGATCCATGATGGCCGCTGGATCGGGCGCATGGCGTTTGAGGTTCTCCCAGAGGGTTTTGGCGGTGGCGAAGGAATGGTTGCCGTCGCCCATCGCATACAGCATCACCGGTTCATCGGTGACGCCATAGCGGTCGTTGAAGAGCGCTGGACTCGCTAATCCCGCCAGTCGCTCGATGACCCATTGCATTAACAGGGGATGGCCCAGCCGCCAGCCGCGCACCCGCCCGCTGTCCAGCATCAGGGGGAAGTCGTAGAGTTCCTCAAGCGGTTCCGCGAACAGCGGTTCAATAACGCTGCGTTCGGGATCGTCGATCAACACCATCACATGCGGCAGTTCCAGCGGCGCCTGTTCACGCACGCGCACGCGCGGCGGCAAACGCTCCAGAATGGTGCCCTCGGTAGGGCGGATCAGGGGTTTGGCGCCGGGAGTAAAGTCGTAATGCTCCAAATCCAGGGCAGCGATGAGTCCTTTTCGGACCCGACCCCGCGCGGTTTCTCGCTCAACCAGGGCCATTCCCGGCGCTTGAGGCTCCAACACACCCTCAGTCAGATAGCGGCGCATGGTCTCGTGAATAGCCGCGATGCGTTGCGCCTCGTCGGATGCGCCCAGATAAACTTCCGGCAGAATCAAGCGCAGGGTCGAAGGCGCGTTGCCAACCCGCGCTTCGACGTGCGCCCAGTAATCCGGTTGTGAGGTGTATTGATCGCAGGCCACCACGGCCCACTGGGTGAGATCCACGCCCGCGCGGGGCAGCAGCAGCCTGGGAATCTGGAGACCGATGGGTGTGAAATTCATGGATGGCGCTCCTCCTGGCGAGCGACTGTGCGAGTGAGTTTTTAAGCCGCTGAATGCAAGCCTAAGCTTAGCAAATCCGGTTGTCTTGACCCTAACAGCTTATTCGCTAGGACTTGACCCGCCAACCTGACAGTCAGACGAGGAATAATAGCTTATGAATCTTGAGATTGGTTTTTATTCGGCATTTCCTGTTCAGTGCATTCCTGTTCGATAACTCGAACCGCGTTTGCGGCGGGAGTAATATCGGAACCGTAGGTTTGCGCGTAGATCTGAGTAAATTCAGCGCCCAAAAATAAAATTTGCGTGGAGTAGTAAATCCAGATCAACAGGGCGACCAACGAACCGGCGGCGCCATAGGTCGATTCGGTACTCGCTTGTCCCAAATACCAGCCAATCAGAAACCGGCCGAGTGAGAATAAAATCCCTGTAGCGATCGCTCCGACCCAGACATCGCGCCAGCGGACCTTGGCGTCGGGCAGTACCTTGAAAATCAAGGCGAATAACAGGGTGGTGATGCCGAAGGACACGGTGCTACTGATGACCCGCCACAATAAGGCTTCGCCGTAGATATCCCCTCCCAGAAACTTTTCGGCGGCTGCTAATGCGGTGCTGATTAGCAAGGAAACCAATAATAAAAAGCCAGTGCCAAGCACCATCACAAACGAGAAGAAGCGGCTTTGGATAATGCCCCAAATTCCACGACCTGGCTTTGGTTTTACTTGCCAAATAGTATTAAGGGCGTCTTGCAACTGACCGAAAAAGCCCCCGGCGGCCACTAGCAACGTGATGATGCTGATTAGGGTGGCAACTTTCCCGGCGCCCGGTTTACGCGCTCCATCGATCAGCATTTCGATGGCTTCGCGCCCGTTGGCGCCGATCAAGCCCCCCAGCTCGTTCAAGATACTGGTCCGTACTTGCGCTTCGTCGAAAAATAACGCAGCGATAGCGATAGCGATAATCAGCAACGGGGCCAACGCGAAGATCGTATAGTAAGCCAAGGCGGCGGCAAGGCGCGGCACATGCTCTTCATTCCATGATTGAAAGGTTTTCTGCAATAAATTCCAGATTGAGTGTTTCAGCATTTGTCTC
>JAGRHK010000138.1 GCA_020444985.1 Candidatus Competibacteraceae bacterium | reverse complement strand
TTTCATGTGAATCGGCGAGGTGGCGATGAAAGTGTGAACACGACAACGGGTCGCCTCTTTCAAAGCCTCGCCGGCCCGGTCAATGTCCACCTCGGAAGCGCGCGCCAGACCACACACCGTGCTGTCCCTGACCGCCCGAGCGACGGCCCGCACAGCTTCAAAGTCGCCGGGGCTGGCGATGGGAAAGCCCGCTTCGATGACGTCGACCTTCATCCGCTCCAGCATCTTGGCGATGCGGACTTTCTCTTCCTTGGTCATCGACGCGCCCGGACTTTGTTCGCCATCGCGCAGGGTGGTGTCGAAAATAATCAGTTTGTTCATGCGGCGCTCTCCAAGTGATCGCTTGAAATTCTGATAGCGATTATGGCGATTTTGCCGGGTTTGTCAGCTTTTAAAGATCAACGTGAGGTATTTATGTTTTATGCACACTCAACGGATTCGATGAATCGAGACGATTGGCAGCGGCTTAGCGACCATCTCAATGCGGTTGGGCAACTTGCCGCGCATTTTGCGGAACGCTTTGCTGCTCAAGACATCGGACGGGTTGCAGGATTACTGCATGATCTTGGCAAATACACGGAGGAATTCCAGGGACGCCTGACCGGTGATTATGGCCGCGTGGATCATTCCACGGCAGGCGCCAAAGTCGCTGTCGAACGCTTCGGGCCGCGCTTGGGGCGCCTGTTGGCGTACTGCATCGCCGGACATCATGCGGGCCTGGCGAACGGGCGCGATCCAGGCAAACGCAGCGCCTTGCAGGACCGGCTGGCGGCGCGCATTCCTCATCTGCTTTCGGCATGGCAAGACGAGATTGGACTGCCTGACAGCCTGAATTCACCACGGCTGAAGTATCCCCGTAAAGATCGAGCGATTTTCTAGTTGGCGTTCTTCACGCGCATGTTGTTTTCCTGTCTCGTCGATGCGGATTTTCTGGATACCGAGGCCTTCTACGCCAAAGTTGAAGGGTGGCGGATTGACCGTGGCGGATTGCCGACCCTGGCCGAGTTACGCAAACCGCTGGATGCTTTTCTGAGCGGATTCAAGGCCGATTCGGACGTTAACCGATTGCGCGCGGAAATCCTTCATCACATATGCCAGCAGGCGGTTTTATCTCCCGGATTATTCTCGCTGACCGTGCCGACTGGTGGCGGCAAGACCCTGGCGTCGCTGGCGTTCGCGCTGGACCACGCCCTGCGCTATGGCCAGGAACGCATTATTTACGTCATCCCTTTTACCAGTATCGTCGAGCAGAATGCAGCAGCATTTCGCGAGGCATTGGGCGAGTTCGGCAAACAGGCCATACTCGAACATCACAGCGCTTTCAGCGACGAACAGCGACACGATCGGGGCAACCGACGGAAAAGCTGGGAATCGCGTGAAAAGCTGAAGCTGGCCATGGAAAACTGGGATGCGCCGATCGTGGTGACCACGGCGGTGCAATTCTTTGAAAGCCTGTTTGCCGATCGACCGTCACGTTGCCGCAAGCTGCATCATATCGCCAACAGCGTGGTGATTCTGGACGAAGCCCAGATCTTGCCGCTCAAGCTGTTGCGTCCCTGCATCGCCGCTCTCGATGAGTTGGCGCTGAATTATCGATCCAGCATCGTCCTTTGCACCGCGACCCAACCCGCTTTGCAAGAAACCGACGATCCCGGCAAGAGCTTTGCTGGCGGATTGCGCCATGTGCGTGAACTGGCGCCGGAGCCACAGCGACTTTACGCCACCTTGAAACGAGTCAGCGTTCGTCATGTTGGGGAGATGAATGATGCGGCGCTGGCCGATGAGCTGACCGCTAATCAACAAATATTGTGTATTGTCAACAATCGCCAACATGCTAGAACACTGTTCGAACTCATTCATGATCAACCGGGTGCGCGTCATCTGACGACGCTGATGTGCGCCAAGCATCGCAGCCAGATTTTAGCCGATGTGCGTCAACAACTTAAAGATACAAAACCCTGCCGGTTAATCGCCACCTCACTCATCGAGGCGGGCGTCGATGTGGATTTCCCTCGCGTCCTGCGCGCCGAGGCGGGTCTGGACTCCATTGCCCAAGCGGCTGGACGCTGCAATCGTGAAGGAGGCTGGTCGCCAGCGGCGAGCGAAGTGCTCATTTTTTCCACTTCGGACTGGGCGTCTCCCCCGGAGTTGGCGCAGTTTGCCCAAGTCAGCCGTGAAGTGTTACGCCAGTACCCGGATGATCCTCTAGCGCTGGAAGCCATTGAACACTATTTCCGATTGCTCTACTGGCAACGGGATGGCCGGGACTCGGAACTGGACAAATATGCCGTGCTCAAGCGTTTTCAGGATGGAGGCATGGATGGGCTACCGTTTGAGAGTGTCGCGCGTGATTTTCGGATGATTGAGAGTATGCAGCAGCCGGTGATCATTCCCTTTGATCAGGAAGCACAGGATATGTTGGATGCTCTGGAAAATGCTGACCATATCGGCAGTATTGCCCGCCGCTTGCAGCCTTACATTGTACAGATGCCGCATGAGGGGTTTGCAGCCCTGCATGGATCAGGCGCTATTCAGCCTTTAGCGCCGGAGCGGTTTGCCGAGCAGTTTATGATTTTGATGAATCTTGATCTGTATAATAAATATTCCGGCTTATACTGGGATAATCCAGCTTTCATCAAAGCTGAACACTTGAATTGGTAATTAGCCGAGAGCCGTCTACTCGGGTAGATGAGGATTGCATTGTGAAAAGGAGTGGCAAATGACTTATGGCGTTCGATTACACGTCTGGGGGGAACGAGCCTGTTTCACTCGTCCGGAAATGAAAGTGGAGCGGGTCTCTTACGATGTCATGACTCCATCCGCAGCGCGAGGGATTCTGGAGGCGATTCATTGGAAACCCGCCATTGTCTGGGTCATTGACCGTATTCATGTATTGAAGCCCATCCGTTTTGAGTCGATCCGTCGCAATGAGGTCGGCCATAAACTATCGGCGGCCTTAGTTGGAAAAGCCATGAAAGCGGGGCGCGTGGAGGAATTAATCTCCCTGATTGAAGAGGATCGGCAACAGCGAGCGGCGACGGTATTGCGCGATGTAGGCTATGTCATTGAGGCGCACTTCGCGTTGACGCGACATGCGGATGGAACCGACAACTCCGGTAAGCATCTGGATATCTTCAATCGTCGTGCGCGCAAGGGACAGTGCTTTCATACGCCATGTTTGGGGGTGCGGGAGTTCCCGGCGGCGTTTTCATTGGTGGAAACGGATGACGCCATGCCGGCAGTGGATGCTGCGCTAGCCGGTGAGCGTGATTTGGGTTGGATGTTGCATGATATTGATTTCGCTAATGACATGACGCCGAAGTTCTTTCGCGCCTGCATGATCGATGGTGTCATTGAGGTGCCGCCTTTTACCGCTGAGGAGGTCAAGGGATGATTCTCATCGCTCTTTATGATTACTACCAGCGCCTGGTTAAGGAACAGCAAGTTCCACGATTCGGTTATAGCGAGGAACAGATCAGTTATGCGCTGATCTTGTCCAAGGATGGACAGCTCTCTGATATTCAAGATATTCGCGACACTTCTGGCAAAAAACCGGTTCCCAGAAGGCTGGCCGTGCCGCAACCCCCGAAAAGATCGGTCAACATTGCTACGTGTCCGTTTTGGGATAAGACGAGCTATGTTTTGGGCGTCACTGCTAAAACCGATGATAAAGCCAAGAAAAGAACGTTTTTGGAGCACCAGGCTTTCAAGGACCTTCATCGGCGAATGCTTGCAGGTGAAACGGACAAGGGAATGCAAGCGCTACGGATTTTTCTGGAGCATTGGTCCGATGCACAGTTTCAAGAACCACCGTTCACCAGGGAAATGCTGGATAGCAATCTGGTATTCCGCTTGGATGGCGAGCGTGAATACCTGCATCAACGACCCGCTGCCCAAGCCGTGCTTGCTCGAATGCTGGCGAGCGCCGACGCTTGTGAAGGCGATTGCCTGGTTAGCGGTGAACGCATGCCGTTGGCGCGTCTACATCCTGCGATAAAAGGCGTTAATGGCGCTCAAAGTTCCGGCGCGTCCATCGTATCGTTCAATCTGGATGCATTCACTTCCTATGGTAAACACCAGGGCAATAACGCCCCAGTATCGGAACAGGCCGCCTTTGCCTATACCACCGCGCTCAACCATCTTCTGCGCCGCGACGAACACAACAATCGGCAGCGATTGCAAATCGGCGACGCTAGCGTGGTATTTTGGGCGTTGGCCAAGGATTCCGCGAGCGTTGCGCAAGCCGAAGATTTATTTGCTGCACTGGTTGATCCGCCGACCGATGCCCAGGAAGCGGCCCGGGTGCGTACGGTGTTGGAAGGGATTGCCCAGGGCCGACCGCTTCGGGAACTTCGCCCGGAACTCGATGAAGAAACCCGCTTTTTCGTGCTGGGTCTGTCACCCAACGCATCCCGGCTATCAATTCGTTTCTGGCAAGTGGGAACCCTGGAATGCTTTGCCAAACGTCTGGCGGAGCACTACGCCGATCTGCAACTGGAACCCTTACCGTGGAAAACGCCGCCGGCTATTTGGCGACTCTTGTATGCCGTTGCAGCACAGAGCAAGAGTGAAAACATTCTGCCTTTGTTGGCGGGGGAAATAACCCGCTCTATTCTTACTGGCAGCCGCTATCCGCGTAGTTTGCTGGCAAATGCCATCATGCGTATGCGGGCCGATGGTGAAATATCCGGTCTGCGCGTCGCGCTTTGCAAATCTGTCCTCGCGCGCGATCGGCGTAAAGGGGTCAAGGGCATCGAAGAGGAGATACCCGTGAGTCTTGATAAGGAATCTACCCATCCTGGTTATCGACTGGGACGCTTATTTGCCGTGCTGGAGAATATCCAGCGCGCCGCGTTAGGCCAAATCAACGCGACGATTCGCGATCGCTACTACGGCGCAGCCTCAGCGACGCCGGCATCGGTATTTCCGATGCTGTTGCGCAATACCCAACATCACCTGAGCAAGCTACGCAAGGATAGGCGGGGTCTGGCGCAGCACTTGGAGCGTGAACTGGGCGAGATTGTCGATGGATTAAGCAGCTATTTTCCACGCAACCTCAAAATTGAAGACCAGGGGCGTTTCGCCATCGGCTATTACCATCAGTCACACTCTCGGTTTACTCGCCAGGCGGATGATTTGGCGGGTGAGGATTCAGAAATGCAACAAGGAGCAGAGGAATGAGCGTGATTGCCCATCGTTACGAGTTTGTCTATCTGTTTGATGTCATTAATGGCAACCCCAATGGCGATCCGGATGCCGGGAATCTGCCGCGTCTGGACCCGGAAACCAACCAGGGGCTGGTGACCGATGTCTGCCTGAAGCGCAAAATTCGTAATTACATCAGTTTGGAAAAAGAAGCCACGCCAGGCTACGCCATTTACATGCAGGAAAAGTCGGTTCTCAATGAACAACACCGTGAAGCTTACACAGCTCTGTCGATAGAGCCTGAACCCAAAAAATTGCCAAAGGATAAGGCAAAGGCGAATGAATTGACCCGCTGGATGTGTGCAAACTTCTTCGATGTTCGGGCTTTTGGCGCGGTGATGACGACGGATGTCAACTGTGGACAAGTGCGCGGCCCCATTCAAATGGCGTTTGCCGCTTCCATTGATCCAGTGATCCCGCTTGAGATCACGATTACCCGCATGGCGGTGACGAACG
>JAGRHK010000137.1 GCA_020444985.1 Candidatus Competibacteraceae bacterium | reverse complement strand
TAAATATATTTTTAATTATTTTTCAAACCTCATAGAGGCGTTTAATCTAACCCCACTTTCAACACACCTCTGGAGACGAACATGATTGAACAAACCCGCAAAATCGCCATGATCCTGACTTCACATGACCGCATGGGCGCAGTCCATAGTGACGCCGAACCGACGGGCGTCTGGTTGGAGGAATTCACGACGCCGTTCTACGCCTTCCTGGATGCCGGCCTGTCTGCGGACGTGTACTCGATTCTCGGTGGCCCGGCGCCTATCGATCCCCGCAGTGTCCAGGCCCGTGGCGAAAACCCGGCGAGCGTCGAACGTTACTTCGACGACCCCAACACCCAGACGCGCCTGGGGTTCAGTTGGCCGTTGAGCACGCTGGACATTTCTGCCTATGACGGCCTCTTTTTAGCAGGTGGACATGGTACGGTCTGGGATTTCACGCCGAATAAAACGCTCGCCGCACGGATCCGCACCGCGCTCGACACGGACACGTTCGTGGCTGCCGTCTGTCACGGGCCATCGGGCTTGTTGGGGGTCCGCGACGGTCATGGACGGCCGGTGATCGCTGGGCGCCGCGTGACTGGCTTCAGCAATCGCGAGGAACGCGCGGTCGGGCTGGATCAGGTGGTGCCTTTCCGGCTGGAAACGCAGTTGAAAGCCCAGGGCGCTCATTATATGGCGGGACCGGATTTTCAGTCTTTTGCGGTCCGTGACGGCCATCTGATCACCGGCCAAAACCCGATTTCGTCAGCGGAGACGGCCCAGTTGCTGATTGAGGCGGTCAACTCCGCTGCGGCGATTGTCCCGCAACGCCAGGCTGCATAGCGCCCCACGACGCGAAGAAACAACCCCGTTGTCGCAAACGCGAAGCGTCCACGACAACAAAGAACTGAGGAGAATTATCATGCAAGCGATTACTTATGAAACCTTCGGTACGCCCAAGGACGTTGTTTACATGACCGATTGCTCACTGCCGGAGCCAGCCTCGGACGCAGTCCGCCTGCGTATGCGCCTAAGCCCAGTGCATAATCACGATGTGTTGACCATCAGCGGCGAATATGGAGTGAAGCCGGCATTGCCGGCGATTCCCGGCTCCGAAGCGATGGGCATCATCGATGCGCTTGGCGATCAGGTCCAGGGCCTGAAGGTCGGTGATCGCGTCGCGGTTGCCGGGGTCCAGGGGACGTGGGCGGAATACTTCACCGCACCGGCAACTGCGGTGATACCCATACCTGAGACGGTGTCCGATGAAACAGCGGCGTTGCTCTTGGCCATGCCGATGAGCGCCTTGATGGCGCTCAACGACCTCGCGCTCAAGCCCGGCGAATGGCTCGCAATCAATGCCGCCAACGGAATGGTCGGTATGACGCTGGCGCAACTGGCCGCCGCGCGTGGCATCCCCAGCATTGGCCTGGTGCGGAGTACGTCGGCGGAGCGCGCCTTGCAGGATCGGGGCTTTGCTTGCGTGGCGCGCACCGATACCCTGGATTGGCTGGCGCAGGTCCGTTCGACAGTGGGTGACGGGCGCATTGCTGGCGCCATCGATATGCTTGGGGGCCAAGGGATGGGCGATCTGCTGCGGCTCGTCGACGTGGACGCGACTGTGCTCTCATTCGGTTCGATGGCGGATGCCACCGCGCAACTGGATGTCGCCGATCTGATTTATAAGGAGACCCGGATTCGGGGATTTTGGGCCATGAGGCAGTTACAGCGGGCAAGCGCTGAGCAGATTCGCGCCTTGCAACAAGAGTTATTAAACGGGGCCGCGAACGGTGACCTGACCCTGGCAGTCGCGCAGGTGTTCCCGCTGCATCGGGCCGCCGAGGCGATGCACGCCTACTTCCAAGATCGCGATGGCAAGATTCTGCTTAGCGCCTGATTCGGCCACATTCGGAAAACGCCCATCCTACGCTGGCTGCTAGCCAGCACGGGATCGGGCAACGCCAGTCACTCGTCGGGTTCCCCGACGTCTTTGCAATCCCGGCTCATCTCTGACCATAGTTCGACGCCTTCCCCCATTCCGTCATATACTTTTCGTGTCTTAAGGTACGCTGTCCCTGAGATACGCACTGTCGCTGTCTCCCGACGCGGCAGCTTGGCATCTTACACTTACCGAATCACACGGGTATGCATTCGGAACGATTTCTTTTTGCGACAAGGCTTGCGGTTTCCGTAGTGATCGCCGTTGGCTTGAGCCTTGCGCTTGCCTGGGACGAACCAAAGTGGGCGATGTTCGCCGTCATTTATTGCGCCCTGGGCAACGAGGGAGAATCTTTTCACAAGGGACTCATGCGCATCCTGGCCACCTTCATGGGTGGGGGCCTTTCGCTCGTGTTCATGGCCTTGTTCAACGAACATCGCTGGGCATTCGGCGCCGCTGTGGCCTGCTGGATTTTTCTGTGCAGCTACATGATGCAGGATAACCGCCGCTATTATGTCTGGTTTGTAGGCGGTTGGCTGACCATTCTGATGCCGATTTATTCATCCGAAAATTCGGCATTGGCTTTCGAGATCGTGATGTTGCGGCTGGAGGAAACCCTGCTTGGCGTATTGGTTTATACCTTTGTCGCCAATGTCCTCCTTATCGATCATCAACGGCGCAATTTTATGCACAAATTGCGGGATCAGATCGAAAATCTAAAGCAGGTGCTGAGCGATTTGCACGTGGCCTACCGCGAAGGCTCTGCGGCGGCGAATGAGAAAAACAGACTGGATCGGAGTCGCCAAGCCCTGGCGCTCCAGACCGATTTCCACAATCGTATCGACGCGGGGATCATCGAAAGTTTTGATATCATTAACAATCGTGATGCATGGCGTCGCACGATTGACGAATTCACCGCGCTGGTCAATCTGATGAACAGCCTGAGCATAGACCTCCAGACTTTCAACAGTCAGTACCTGCTCAAAGCATTACCGGATATCCGACCCGTGCTGCTGGAAATTGAAAGACGCCTGGATCAGAGCGTAGCGATACTTGATGGCGCACAGACGGTTGAACCACCGCGAAAAGCGCCTTTGCCCAGTATCGATCAGATCGACGCTTCCGGCGATGTTTTCGATCACGGTGCGGTTTTGATCAGTCTCGAAACCTTGGCCGACATCGATCAGCATAGCGCCAATCTGCTGCTTGCCGTGGCCGAGGCGCGGGGCATTGTCGTTGAGGGTGCGTACAGCCACCGTGACGTGGATGTTAAGCGCGCCCCGACACGCTCCATAATCCCCGACCCGGAAAAGATCGCGCTGGCTCTGCGGACGACCCTCACTTTTTGGCTCGCCTTTGCGATTTACATTTTTGTGCCAGACTTTCCCAACGGTACGTCAGCGATTCTGCTATCCACGATTTACGGGATGTTTCTGGCGATGAAGCCCACCACGTACCTACCTGCTGTAGAGGCATTGGGTAGCGTGACGATTGTCATCGCAGGCATCATGCACATGATCATCATGCCCCAACTAAGCAGTTATTTGGGTCTTGGGATCATGCTATACGTGTATATGTTCATTGGCGCGTGGTTGTTCCACCAACCCGAACATGCTCCAGTACGCTTTATCGTCCTCGGCTTTGTTGCGATGGCTCTGCAGATTGCGAATGATCAAGCCTATAGTTTCTACTATACCGCTAATCTGTTGATCGTCTATCAGGTTCCGTTCATTCTCTTGTGGCTGACGCGATCAGCGCCCGTTTCATTCCGACCGGAAGCCGCTTTTCAGCGTCTATTGCGTCGTTACATGGCCTCATTCCGTTACCTTATCGAAGATATCCGCCACGACCAGAGAGCCTCTGGAAGCCGATGGTGGCGGCGGCAATGGCGCGCCTACCACCTGCGTAACCTGATGCGCATTCCCGATAAAATGGCGACCTGGGTGAGTGTCATGCCTGAAGCGGCTATGAACGGGGAGGAGAAAAAACAAGGCCAGGCGCTGTGCCTATCCTTGTATGCATTGACCACCGGAATGATGGATCTGCATCGATTAGGCCGCGTAAGCGACAGTCTCGACATGATCGAACGGATGTATCCGACCACCCACGCTTGGCGCGTAGCCTTGGAAAATCTAGCGGAAAACTTCCACGACGCGCCAGATGCCCTGCCGACCGCCAACGGGCTGACGGCGCGTCTGCATACATATTTGATGCAGGTCAGAAGCGATGTACGTGACACTCTAAACCGTGGTGCAGAAGCGGCGAATTCCTGCACGGCGAAGGCGCTATTGCGTGAACTGTCGGCGTATCGCAGCCTGTCCGAAACACTCATTAGCGCCACTCAGCAGGCCTCCGCTTTGCACTGGGAACGCCTTCGCGAGTCCCGTTTTTGAAAGGATACGATCATGCCTATTCCGAAAGAGATCGACTTCCACGGAGTCTATCTACCTCCGATGCTGCTCGTGCTGACCTTGGCCATCATGGCGACCCTGCTCACTACGCAAATCCTCAACCGCTTGCGTTGGACACGTTTTCTGGTCTTTCCGCAAGCGATCTTTGTCGCCTTCGTCGCGATTTATACGGTACTGATCGGCACTTTTTTCATTCGGATCTAATCCTATGCGCAGTCTGTTTCGTTACCTTTTGTTCGCCACGATCCTCTTGCTCGCCATCATCCTGGTGGCATGGAAGTACTACGATTATCTGGTCAATCCTTGGACCCGCGATGGCCAGGTCATGGCGAATGTCATCCGGATCGCACCGCGGGTGTCCGGCCCGGTGGTCGATTTGCCAATCCGGGACAATCAGCACATCAAGGCAGGCGACTTGCTATTCCGCATTGATCCGCGCACCTTCGAGACCGATCTCGCGCTGGCCAAAGCGAAGTTGGATCTTACGCAAGAAACCTTGGTCGCGTTGGACAAGCAGGTCGTCGCTGCCGAGGCCGCCATCGAGCAAGCCAAATCAGCGATCATTCAGGCCAACAGCGATGTAAAAGCCAAAGTTTCGACCTTGGTCGAATCGAAGAAAACACTCGACCGTAATGCTGCGCTGGTCAAGATCAAAGATGTTTCTCCTGCAGCCTACGACAAGGCGCTGCGCGATTACCAAGTGGATCTTGCCACTAAGGAACAAGCCGATGCCGCCTTGCTCGGCGCCCAGAGTCACTTGCGCCAAGCGGAGGCGCAACTGGCGCAGGTGCAAGCGGATCGCGGACTTGTCGGTCCGGGCAATTCCCAGTTGCGCGAGGCCAAGGCGCAACTCGAAACCGCTCAGTTGAACCTGAATTTTACTGAGGTCAAAGCATCGGTAGACGGGATGATTGCCAATCTCAATGTCCGGCTTGGCTCCCAGGCAGTCGCTAATCAGCCCTTCATGGCCCTGATCGACGAGAACAGTTTTTGGATCGCCGCCTATTTTCGGGAATCACTGATCGCGGGCATCAAGCAGGGCGATGCTGTCACGATCACGTTGATGAGCTATCCGGACATCCCGCTACGCGGACGGGTGGACAGCGTTGGCTGGGGCATCGCGGTCAGCAACGGCAGCACCGGCCAGAACCTGTTGCCGAATGTCGCGCCGACCTTCCAGTGGATTCGTCTGGCTCAGCGCATCCCGGTGCGCGTGATCATCGAAAAAATACCGGAATCCGTTGTCTTGCGTGTCGGTCAGACTGCGTCGGTGCTGATCCAGACCGGGCGTGTTAGCGACGACGACAGCACAGCTCCCGCCGCGCCGTCGAT
>JAGRHK010000136.1 GCA_020444985.1 Candidatus Competibacteraceae bacterium | reverse complement strand
CGTTGTCTTCAAACAACGAGTTGGACCAGGCCGGGCCGCGCCCTTCATTGTTAACCGACCAGGGCGTGGTGGGCAGATTGCCGCCGTAGATGGAAGAGCAACCGGTGGCGTTGGCCACCAGCAAGCGGTCGCCGAACAGTTGGGAGAGCATCTTGACATAAGGCGTCTCGCCGCAACCGGAGCAGGCTCCAGAGAACTCGAACAGCGGCGGCAGGAACTGCACCCCGCGCACCGTCGAGAAATCCACCCGACCCCGATCGACTTCCGGCAAGGTCTCGAAGAAACTTACATTGGCGCGTTCGTCCTCCAGCACCGGTTCTTTGAGCGCCATGTTAATGGCCTTGCGTCCAGTCTGCTCCTTGCTCTTGGCCGGGCAGACTTCCACGCACAGCCCGCAGCCGGTGCAGTCTTCCAAATAGACCTGCAAGGTATAGCGAATTTCCGGGAAACCCCGGGCATCAATGGGGGCGGCTTTGAACGCTTTGGGCGCGCTGTCCAGGCTGGACTCGTTGTAGAACTTGGAGCGGATCACGCCATGCGGGCAGACCATGCTGCAATTGCCGCACTGAATGCAGACGTTCGGCTCCCAGATCGGCACGAAAGTGGAGATATTGCGTTTTTCCCACTGAGTGGTGGAACTGGGATAGGTGCCATCCACAGGTAACGCGCTGACCGGCAGTTCATCGCCGCGCCCGGCCATCATCATCGCTGTGACTTTCTGCACAAATTCTGGCGCGTTGGCGGGGACTGTGAGCGGTAATTCACGGGTGCTGGTGGCTTGGGCCGGCACCTGGATTTCCTGCAAATTGATCAGCGTGTTATCCACCGCCTCGAAGTTCTTGCGCACGACTTCTTCGCCCTTGCGCATATAACTCTTTTTGATGGAGTACTTGATTTTCTCAATCGCTTTATCACGCGGCAACACCCCGGAAATCGCGAAGAAGCAGGTTTGCATGATGGTGTTGATTCGCGTCCCCATGCCGTTATCGCGGGCCACCTGCTCGGCATTGATAGCGTAGAGCTTGATTTTCTTGGCGATAATTTGTTCCTGCACGGGACGTGGTATTTTGTCCCAAGCCTGATCCGGCGGGTAGGGGCTGGTGTTCAACAGCAGCACCGCGCCCGGCGCAGCGTGCTTGAGTACATCGCCGCGATCCAGGAAGTTGAACTGGTGGCAACCAATGAAGTTGGCCGACTGCACCAGATAAGGCGAACGAATCGGAGAGGGACCAAAGCGCAGATGGGAAACGGTTTGCGATCCGGACTTTTTGGAGTCGTAAACGAAATAGCCTTGGGCGTAAAACTCGGGATCGTCGCCGATGATTTTGATCGAGTTCTTGTTCGCGCCCACTGTGCCGTCCGCGCCCAGCCCGTAGAACATGGCGCGCACGACTTTATCAGATTCGATGATGAAGCTTGGATCGACGTCCAGACTGGTGTGCATCACGTCATCGACGATGCCCACCGTGAAATGATTTTTGGGCTGCGCCTTGCTCAATTCGTCGAACACCGCCTTGACCATGGCCGGGGTAAACTCTTTGGAGGACAGCCCGTAACGACCGCCAACCACCCTCGGAAAGGTTTGGGTGGGCAACGTACCGGCGGTCTGTGCTTCCACCAGGGTATTGACCACTTCCAGGTACATCGGCTCGCCGCTGGTGCCCGGTTCCTTGGTGCGTTCGAGGACAGCGATGGACTTGACGCTGGCCGGCAAGGCCGCCAGGAAATGACTGGCGGATAGCGGTTGGTAAAGGCGAACCTGGATGACGCCGACCTTCTCGCCGCGCGCGTTGAGATAGTCGGCGGTTTCACAGGCGGTTTCCTGCCCGGAACCCATCAGAATGATCACGCGTTCAGCATTCGGATCGCCGAAGTAATCAAACAGGTTATAGCGACGGCCGGTGATGCTGGCGAATCGGTCCATCGCTCCCTGCACAATGCCGGGCACCTTGGCGTAGAACGGATTGACCGTTTCGCGGCTCTGGAAATAGACATCGGGATTCTGCGCCGTGCCGCGAATGAAGGGCCGATCCGGATTCAGCGCCCGGGCGCGATGCGCCAGCACCAGATCATCGCGAATCATCGCCCGGATCTCATCATCCGACAGCAGCGTCAGCTTGTTGACTTCATGCGAGGTGCGGAAGCCATCGAAGAAGTGGATGAAGGGGATGCGCGCTTCCAGCGTCGCGGCCTGAGCGATCAGCGCCATGTCGTGGGCTTCCTGCACCGAACCGGAGGCCAGCAGGCAGAAACCGGTCGGGCGCACCGCCATCACGTCCTGGTGATCGCCGAAGATCGACAAACCCTGGGTCGCCAGGGAGCGGGCGGCAACGTGGAACACCGCTGACGTCAGTTCGCCGGCGATTTTGTACATGTTGGGAATCATCAGCATGAGTCCCTGCGAGGCGGTGAACGTGGTGGTCAACGCCCCGGTTTGCAGCGCGCCGTGCGCCGCGCCGGCCGCGCCGCCCTCGCTCTGCATTTCCATCACCAGAGGCACGCTGCCCCAGATGTTTTTCACGCCTTCCGAAGCCCATTGGTCCGCCAATTCGGCCATGGTCGAAGACGGAGTAATGGGATAGATGGTGCAGACTTCGTTCACCCGGTAGGCGACGTAGGCCGCCGCTTCATTACCGTCAATGGTGGTCACTTGCCGTTCAGTCATTTCGTGCTTCTCTCTTGGCCCGCAGTGATGAAGCGGGCAGGTAGTTTTTTGATCACCATACGCTTCCCTCTCCTGCCGGGAGAGGGGTCGGCGGTGAGGGGATGGGGGTCAACGATTACGCTTCCGCCGCTGGTTCCGGGATCATCTCAATGGCATGGCAGGGGCATTGCTCAAAGCAGACGGCACAACCGGTGCAGAGATCGTAGTTGTAGCGGTAGCGTTTGCCGGGTCCCAGTTTGATCACGGCATCCTCGGGACAGGCGCCAAAGCAGCCGTCGCATTCATAGCAATTGCCGCAGGACAGGCAACGCTTGGCTTCGTAAACGGCTTCCTTGGGTCCCAGACCGGCCACCACTTCCTCAAAACTGCTCTGGCGAATCTTCATGTCCAGATGGCCTTGCGGGCGCTGGGCGGCGTCGGTGTAGTACCAGACATGCAGCTTGTCAAAAGTCGCCAAGTCATGCTTGGGCGGTCTCGTGTAGGTTTCTCCACGCAGCCAGGCGTCAATATGACGAGCGGCTTTTTTGCCATGGCCGACGCCGATAGTCACTGTACGGTCGGAAGGCACCATATCGCCGCCCGCGAACAGTCCCGGACTGCCGGTCATCATTTGGTCGTTGACGATGACCACGCCGTCGGCCTTGAACTGCACGCCCGGCACCTTTTGCATGAAACTGGTGTCCACGTCCTGCCCCAGCGCCAGAATCAAGGCATCGGCTTCCAGCGTCTCAAACTGACCGGTCGGCCGCGGACGGCCCTTCTCATCGATTTCCATCACCTCGACGGTGAACTGATTCTCATCAATGTTCTTGATGGTGCGCAGCCAGTGAATTTTAACCCCTTCTTCCAGCGCCTCATCGGCCTCGAATTCATGGGCGGGCATGTGGTCGCGGTCGCGACGGTAAATAATCAAAGGCTCGTAGCCCAGCCGCTTGGCGACCCGAGCCGCGTCCATGGCGGTGTTGCCGCCGCCGTAGATGGCGACGCGCCGGCCCAGCTTGGGCGCATTGCCGGTTTCCACGTCTTTAAGGAAACTGATGGCGTCGAACATCTTGCCGGCATCGCGCGACGGGATCTCGGTGCGCTTGCTGATGTGGGCGCCGACTGCGACAAAAATGGCGTCGAAATCGCCTTGCCGCTTCTCGACTAACAGGTCGTCAACCCGATGGTTCAGGACGATCTTGACGCCCATATTTTCGATGCGTTTGACTTCAGCATCGAGAACATCGCGCGGCAACCGGTAAGCCGGAATGCCGAAATGCATCATGCCGCCCGCCATCGGGCCGGCCTCGTGAATTTCGACTTCATGGCCCAGGCGGGTCAGGTGATAAGCAGCGGACAGGCCACTGGGGCCAGCGCCGACGACCAGCACCCGCTTGCCGGTGGGTTGAGCCGTGATTTCAAATTGCCAATTTTCCTGCAAAGCCAAATCGCCGAGGAAGCGTTCGACCGCATGGATGCTGACTGAGGAATCCAGCTTGCCCCGATTGCAGGCGCTTTCACAAGGGTGGTAACACACCCGGCCATGAATGGCTGGCATGGGGTTGTTTTCGGTCAGACTCTGCCAGGCTTCCTTGAAATGCCCGGCCTGGGCGTGCGTCAGCCAAGCTTGAATATTCTCGCCCGCCGGACAGGCATTATTGCACGTCGGCAGCAGGTCCTCATAAATCGGCCGTTGGATGCGCTGCGGGCCGACATTACGCTTCTCGTGCGTCAGGTCCAACGGGCGTGTCATGTTGATGGGCTGATCAGTCATCGTTTGCTTCTCTTCGCAATCATCTGGTGGTGAAAAATCGCCGACCGTTTCAAGGTGCAGCGCCAACCGGGTCGTGTTGGCGATCGTATTCGATCGTTTTCAAGTAAACTCGTCCCCATAAACGTAGAACATTTTGGCCGGAAGTGAATAACCTCCTGCAATCAATCGCCCGCGAAATTGCAACCTCAACTCAGGAGCACAGCCCATGAAAGCCGTCCTGCTCCGCCAACTCGGCGGTCCTGAACAGCTCCGTATCGAAGATCTTGCTACGCCAGCCCCCGGCCCAGGCCAGGTGCGCATTCGCCTTCGTGCCTCGGCGCTCAATCGTCGCGATGTCTGGATCACCCTTGGCCAATATCCGGGCATCCGTCTGCCCTGCAGCATGGGTTCGGATGGAGCGGGCGTTGTCGATCAACTCGGTCCGGATGCGCCAGCGGATTTGCTCGGTCAGGAAGTCGTGATTTACCCTGCTTACGACTGGGGGAATGACCCGCGTTTTCCCAGTCCGACCTTCCGAGTGTTGGGAATGCCCGACCCCGGTTGTTTCGCGGAATATCTCTGTGTTCCTGCCGGCCATGTTTTTGCTAAGCCAGTGCATTTGAACTGGGAACAGGCGGCGGCTATTCCGTTGGCGGGTTTGACGGCGTGGCGGGCGTTGATGACCCAGGCAACAGCGCAACCGGGTGAAACGGTGTTGGTCACCGGTATTGGCGGCGGCGTGGCGACCTTTGCCATGAAGTGGGCCGTGGCGCTGGGCGCACGGGTTTTTGTCACCAGCGGTGATGAGGCCAAACTGGATCAGGCGCGACAGATGGGCGCATCCGGTGGCGTCAACTATCGGGCGGAGGATTGGGATAAACAATTGGCCAAACTGACCGGCGGCGTCGATGTGGTGATCGATGGAACAGGAGGGCCGGCTTTCAAGGGCTGTTTCTCGGTGCTGAAACCGGCGGGTCGGTTAGTGGTGTATGGCGCGACCGCCGGTAACCCGCCCGGACTGGACCTGGTCCGGCTGTTCTTTCGACAGGCGCGCATTATTGGCTCCACGATGGGGTCGCCGGAGGAGTTCGCCGCTATGCTGCGCTTTGTCGATGAATATCGCATTGAACCGGCCATTGACCAAATCTTTCGGCTGGATAAGGCCGCCGCCGCCCATCAGCGGTTGTTGGCCGCTGAGCAACTGGGCAAAATTGTTTTACAACATGGCTAATTAATGGCTTGACGCAGTGCAATATACTTTTTA
>JAGRHK010000135.1 GCA_020444985.1 Candidatus Competibacteraceae bacterium | reverse complement strand
AATCCGCCACACCCCGGCGCCCGAGGCCACTGCTGCCGCTGCTCCCTTCCGGGCCTGACGGGGTTCACAGTTTATCGTCGCGAGGGGACTGAAAGGGGCCACCATAAAAAAGATTAACTAGATTAACTGATCGTAACATTAAGCAGGATGACAATCCACGCCTTCATGCTGCAACAGCCAGCGCTTGATCCCGAGCGGGTCGCCCGCAATCTCACCCGCGTAGCCGCCCAGTCCGTGTCGACCGACGATGCGATGGCAAGGGACCAAAATCGGGATGGGATTATTCCGACAGGCGCCGCCAATTGGCCGAGCCGCCGTGCCGAGTTGTTGCGCCAATTCGCCATAAGTCAGCACGCTTCCCGGCAAAATGGCGCGCAACGCCGTCCACACACGCTGCTGAAACACGGTTCCTTGCAACATCAATGGGGCCGTGAAAGGCGCACGAGGATTACGAAAATACGCCTGCAATTCATCAGCAACCCGCGCTGTCGCCGCATCCACTGGAGATTTTTCAGGCCGGTCAGTTGGCAGAAAATCCAGCGCGGTCAACGCCGCGCCCTGCATGCGCAGGCCAATGACACAACCCAATGGCGCGGCCATAATCGCTTGATAAGCGTTATCGGACATCACATTCAAGGGTTAGGAAGCAGGGGGGACATAGCTCAGCCAGTCGCGGGTAGCATCGCCGTAAACAATAAAGTAGGGGTTCAACAAGGAGTCGCGGGTATTATAGCGCAGAGGCTCCCCGGTCTCCGCTGAAACAACCTGGCCCCCGGCAACCTCAACAATCGCTTGGGCGGCGGCAGTATCCCACTCCGAAGTCGGCCCCATGCGGGGATAGACATCCGCTGCACCTTCTGCAACCTGACAGAGCTTGAGCGAACTGCCAATGGTCACCAGTTGATGCGAACCCAGCGCGGCAACAAACTTTTGTAAACCCGCTCCCCCATGCGATTTACTACCGATGACTCGCACGGGCTGGTCGGATGCCAGCGGCTTCACCAAAATAGCTTGTGGCGACTGGCCCGCTTCCTCGCGAAACGCTCCGTGACCACGGGCGGCAAAGTAACCCAGTCCGGTCACCGGTACCCGCACCACGCCTAATACCGGCTCATGATCCTCGATCAGCGCGATGTTGACCGTAAACTCGCCATTGCGTTTCACAAATTCCTTAGTGCCATCCAAAGGGTCCACCAGCCAGTAGCGGCGCCATTGACGCCGCTCGGCGAAAGGAATCGCGGCTGACTCCTCGGATAATACCGGAATCCCCGGCGTCAGGGCGCGCAAACCGGCGACAATCGTTTGATGAGACGCCAAATCAGCCGCCGTCAAGGGGCTGTTATCATCCTTGGCGGTCACGTTGAATGCTGTGGAATAAATCTCCAGAATTCGGTGGCTCGCTTCCGCAGCCAACGCCCGAACCGGCTCCAGCCAAGCTATTCTCTCATCGCCCATATCGCCACCTGTTTTAAAACGCAGAACGCAAAACCTAACGCAACTTTTCCTTGATCCGCGCCGCCTTGCCCTCCAGTCCGCGCAGGTAGTACAGCTTGGCGCGGCGTACATCACCCCGACGCTTGACGCTAATGTCGGCGATCGCCGGGCTATAGGTCTGAAACACCCGTTCCACGCCTTCACCATGAGAAATCTTGCGCACCGTGAATGCTGAATTCAAGCCACGATTACGTTTGGCAATCACAACGCCTTCAAAGGCTTGCAGACGCTCACGATTGCCTTCCTTGACCTTGACCCGCACGACCACGGTATCGCCAGGATTGAATGGGGGAATTTCACGGGTCATCTGTTCCCGCTCAAATGCTTCAACCAATATGCTCATGACACTAAACTCCACGTTGCCTGGGACAATCGCCGGCGGGGCCAGCATCTCCCTTTCTATCTTGATATTCCTGAATAAATTCAGCCAACAATTGCTGGTCATGGGCGGTCAGTTTCTGACGCGCCAATAACTCGGGGCGTCGCCGCCAGGTTCGTCCCAACGCTTCGCGTCGCCGCCACCGGGCAACTGCAGCATGATCACCGCTCAATAGCACGGACGGCGCTCGTCGCCCATCGATTTCTTCCGGTCGGGTGTAGTGCGGACAGTCCAGCAGCCCTTCCATGAACGAATCCTGTTCTGCCGATTCGTTATCGTTCAGCGCTCCCGGCAACAATCGGATTACCGCATCGATCATCACCAGAGCCGCCAACTCGCCCCCGCTCAGCACGTAATCGCCGATGGACCATTCTTCATCCACTTCGGCCTCGATTAGGCGCTCATCGATGCCCTCGTAGCGTCCAGCCAGCAAGATCAAACGCGGCTCCATCGCCAGTTGTCGCACCGCATCCTGGGTCAAGGGGCGTCCTTGGGGAGTGAGATAAAGCGTTTTTCCGGCAAATTCCATCGCCGAGCGCGCCCGCTGCAAGATATCGCGCAAGGGCTGTACTTTCATCACCATCCCCGGCCCGCCGCCATAAGGCCGGTCATCCACCGTGCGATGCCGGTCATTGGCGGCATCGCGCGGATTCCAAGTCGCAACTTCGAGCAAACCGCGCTCAGCCGCCCGGCCCGTGACCCCAAAACGCAGCAAGGTTTCCACCATTTCCGGAAACAGGGTCACGACATCCACGCGCATGACAATATTCCTGTGGTCCCATTCGGGGAAATTGGCACTGCCGTGAGGCGTGCGGCCGGGCAAGAGCAAAAGGGACGTCTAAAAGTCCGGATCCCAGTCGACCCGTAACATCCCCTGTTCCAGATCAACCTCGACGATGACCTGACCTTTTACAAACGGCAGCAATCGCTCGCGCTCGCCCTTAACGACCAGCACATCGTTAGCGCCGGTAGCAAAGACCCGGTCGACCGTACCCAGCGCTACTCCCTCCAGCGTTACGACTTGCAATCCTGCCAAATCAGCCCAGTAGTACTCGCCAGGCGCGGGCGGCGGCAATTGCGTGCGGCGCACAGCGATAACGCTCTCAATCAGCGTCGCTGCCTGGTCACGGTCATCGTAACCGGCAAATTTCAACACCACTCCCGCGCCGTGAGCGCGACCCTCTTCGATGGTAAAGGATTGCCATTCGCCCTGCCGATGCAAAAAAACCGGCTTATAACCGACAATCCCCTGCCGAGGTTCGGTATGGGAAAAAACCCTGACCCAACCCTGTATGCCGAACAGACCCGAGACGCGACCCAATACGATCCAGTCGTCACCCATGACCGCAACGCCGAACTCCAGACTTCGACTTACTCAGCGGCTACGGTTGATGACTGCTGACGCGCCTGCTCTTTCATCAGGCTGACCACACGCTCCGAGGGCTGCGCGCCGGTGTTCAGCCAATACTGCAACCGTTCCCGGTTCATGTTCAACCGTTCTTCCTTACCGCTGGCAACCGGGTTGAAAAAGCCGAGCCGCTCGATACAACGACCATCACGCCGGTTGCGGCTATCAGTTACGACGATCGTGTAAAATGGACGCCTCTTGGCGCCGCCACGGGACAAGCGAATGCTAACCATGCGCTGCGAATACCTCTTGCGAATTCGGATATCCATGTAAAAAAGCCGCCAACACGGGGCGGACGGATGAAGCCGTACATGATAACGGAAATCCTGGGGGTTTGAAAATGAGTTTTTCAGCTTCATGGTTTCAATGGCGGCAGACTGCCCGGCGGCAACCGTCCCTGCAAGCCGCGCATCATCTTCATGATGCCGCCGCCCTTCATCTTTTTCATCATTTTTTGCGCCTGGCTGAATTGCTTGAGCAACCGGTTCACATCCTGAATTTGCGTTCCCGAACCGGCGGCAATGCGTCGTTTGCGTGAACCCTTGATGATATCCGGGAAGCGACGCTCTCCCGGCGTCATGGAATTGATGATAGCGATCAAACGTTTAACCTCCTTATCAGCCGCCTGATCCTTGAGCGCAGCGGGGGCAGCGTTGAAACCGGGCATTTTCTCCAGTAATCCGGCAATACCGCCCATGCCCATCATTTGCTCCATCTGCTCACGAAAGTCTTCCAGATCAAAACCTTTGCCCTTCTGAACCTTTTGCGCCAGCTTGAGCGCCTTTTCCTTGTCAACCTTGCGCTCCATTTCCTCCACTAGACTCAACACATCGCCCATGCCGAGAATGCGCGAAGCCACCCGATCCGGGAAAAAAGGCTCCAATGCGGCAATCTTTTCACCAACGCCAAGAAATTTGATCGGTTGACCGGTGATTTGGCGGATGGAAAGCGCTGCGCCACCCCGGGCATCGCCGTCCGTTTTAGTCAACACGACCCCGGTCAACGGCAAGGCGGCGTTAAAAGCCTGAGCCGTATTAGCGGCATCCTGTCCGGTCATGCTGTCCACTACGAACAGCGTTTCAATCGGGTTCAACGCCGCATGCAAGCGCTGAATTTCCGCCATCATCTCCTCATCAACATGCAAACGGCCAGCAGTATCAACAATCAGCGCGTCCATTGCGTGCAAACGCGCCTGTTCCAGCGCCTGCCGGGCAATCGTTTCCGGCGCTTGTCCTGAATCGCTGGGGAAAAATTCTGCGCCAACCTCGCCCGCCAGCTTGCGCAACTGCTCAATCGCCGCCGGTCGATACACATCGCAACTAACGACCATCACCTTTTTGCGCTGATGCTCCTTGAGCCAGCGCGCCAGTTTCGCAACGCTGGTGGTCTTGCCGGACCCTTGCAAGCCGGCCATGAGCACCACGGCTGGTGGTTGCGTCCGCAAATTGAGTTCAGAATTGGCTTCCCCCATGGTGCGGATCAATTCCTCGTGAACGATCTTGATCAGCACCTGACCCGGCGTCAGACTCAGCAACACCTCCTCGCCGACCGCACGCTCGCGCACCCGATTAACGAACTCCCGCACCACCGGCAGCGCTACGTCTGCTTCCAGAAGCGCCATACGCACTTCGCGCAGGGCATCCTTGATATTATCCTCGGTCAAGCGGCCTTGGCCGCGCAGATTCTTGATCGTGTGGAGTAGCCGTTCACTGAGATTTTCAAACATGCCGGTTCAACCTTTGTAAAAGCAATAGCAGATCATTATAAGACAATGCATCGGGAGCACGCTTCTAAGCCAGGGGCGTTCCATGTCATCATGCGCATTCCGAGGCTGGAACAGATAACTGCCCTCTCCATGGAATCATCATGAACGCGCTGATCGGCGGCTTGGCCGCCCTGCTCTATTTACTAGCCGGCGGCTGGCTGGCTTGGCGGCTGGCGCATGCCGGCGAGGGCCGATCCGGCACCAAGGGCGGCGCGCTGGCGCTTGGCTGGAGCGCGGCGTTGCTGCACGCCATGATCCTTTCGCAAACCGTGTTTCAGCCCGCCGGATTGAATCTGGGTTTCTTCAATGCGCTGTCCTTCACCGGCTGGCTGATTGGCGTCCTGCTACTGGCGGCGGCAATGGTGCGCCCGGTCGAGAATCTGGGCATTCTACTGCTGCCTTTCAGCGCTGCAACTCTGGAATTAGGCTTGCTTTTCCCTGCGGAACGCATCGTCGCTGACAGCGGACAATGGCCGCTGGAATTGCACATTCTGATTGCAATTTTTGCTTATTCCCTGCTGACGCTGGCGGCGGTGCAAGCAACGCTGCTGGCGGTGCAGGAGCGCCGCTTGCGCCAGCGCCAGCCCGGCGGTTTCCTGCGCGGCATCCCTCCATTGAC
>JAGRHK010000134.1 GCA_020444985.1 Candidatus Competibacteraceae bacterium | reverse complement strand
TGCCTACCTTATGTCTTCGAACTTGCCGGAAAATACGGTATCAAAGTCATTGCTATGGAGGTCACGCACGAAGACCATGTCGAGGAGATCCACGAATGCCTGGAGCAGACCGGCCAACCAACCGGGGTCATGCTGCAAATCGGCACGCGCAATACGCAAAACTTCGAGTTGCTCAAAGCTGTAGGTCGCCAGCAAGAGTTTCCGGTGTTATTCAAGCGGGGATTCGGCATCACCCTCAACGAATCACTCAACGCTGCTGAATACCTGGCCAGCGAAGGCAATTCACGAGTAATCTTCTGCTTGCGCGGGATCAAAACCAATATGGGCGATCCCCATCGTAATTTAGTCGATTTCAGCCATGTCCCTGTCATCAAGCGCCTTACCCGAATGCCCGTCTGTATCGATCCTTCACACTCTGTAGGTTCCCGCGAGCATTCCCCCGATGGAATACTGGACTTAATGCATGCTACCGCGCAAGGCATCATCGCTGGAGCTAACATGGTGCTGGTTGATTTTCACCCGGAACCGACCAAAGCATTGGTCGATGGTCCGCAAGCCATGCTCATGAGCGAGCTGGATTGGTTTCTGGAAGACACAGCCCTAGCTTGGAAATGCTACCAGCAGCGGCAAAAACTGGCAGGACAACAGCGCCTGAAATGTGCGGATGAGTCAAGATAGCCCGCAGCACATTCTTCTTAAGCAGCGCCACTTTTAGTAAACAGTCCTTCACGACGATTCAATGCGCGTACGCACGGATCTGGCGCAACGCCTTGATCCTATTTAGGCACGACATCATTGCATCCAACACCATGGTGTCGTACGCGCCCAACTTTACCTATTTTTTTCCGCCTTTACCTGTCTTTACACAAGACTAACCCGCATTTACCGAGCGCATGGCTACAGTCAGGCGGGTCATATTGGCCCGCACTGAGCGGTACATGCCCTTTGCCGCATACGGAGCGAACAATGAAATCTCTGAAAGCTATTTTCTGGATCTACCTGCTGCTGCTCAGCGGGTTGTGGTGGATCACCGATCAAACGACTTGGTCCAGTCTGGATCATTTTTTCCGCTGGCGTGCACTCTGGATGCAATACAGCGGGATACTGGGCATCGGCGTCATGAGTCTGGCCATGCTGCTGGCCATCCGCCCCGTGGTGTTGGAACCCTATCTGGGCGGACTCGACAAGATGTACCGTCTGCACAAATGGCTGGGTATTTCGGGGTTGGTGATTTCCCTGAGCCACTGGCTGATGGCCCAAGTCCCCAAATGGTTGGTGGGCTGGGGTTTACTGGAACGTCCGCTGCGCCCGCCACGACCGGCCTTAGCGGCGGATTCAATCCAGCACTTTTTCACCAACCAGCGGCATCTGGCCGAGAGCATCGGCGAATGGGCATTTTACGGAGCGCTGCTGTTGATGGTGCTGGCACTCGTCCAGCGTTTTCCCTATCGCTGGTTCTTCAAGACCCATCGCTTGCTCGCTGTGGCCTACTTGGCGCTGGTCTGGCACGCGGTGGTCTTGATCAAATTTGACTACTGGAGTGGTGTGCTGGGACCGGTCATGGCAATACTGATGGCCGCTGGCAGCGTGGCGGCACTTCTAGTGTTGTTTCGCCGGGTGGCAGTTAGTCGGCAAGTCGTAGGCACGGTGGCCGCCATCGAGCGCCACGACGCCTTGAACGTGCTGGCCTTGGATATTCAACTTCAGGGACGTTGGCCTGGCCACGCATCGGGACAATTTGCCTTTCTGACCTTGCACGAGGACGAAGGAGCACATCCTTTCACCCTTTCCTCGGCTTGGGCTGGTGATGGCCAAATCCGTTTCATCATCAAATCACTGGGCGATTACACCCAGACCTTGGCGGAGCGCCTCCAGATTGGAGATCCGGTCAAAGTTGAAGGTCCGTATGGGCGCTTCAACTTCCAGGGAAAACAGCCACGACAGATTTGGGTCGGTGGCGGCATTGGCATCACCCCATTCATCGCCCGTTTGCAAACCCTCGCCCACACTCCCGATGGCAAAGCGATCGACCTGTTTCATACCACGGCAGTCTACGATGCCGAAGCCATCGGCCTGCTCGAACACGATGCGCAAGCCGCCCATGTGCCCTTGCACGTATTATGGGATACGCGCGATGGCCGCCTGGATGCAGAACGGATTTGCCAAGTCGTACCCGAGTGGCGCGATGCCGATATATGGTTTTGCGGACCTGCCGGATTTGGTCAGGCGTTGAAACGAGATTTAACCGCTATGGGACTACCTGAGGCACGGTTCCATCAAGAACTGTTCGCGCTGCGTTGATTGCTCTCGGCCTCCCTCTTTTCGATCAGGAGCATGTTGGTGAAAGCTTTTTTTCCCATGCCCTCCGCCACGCTGCTCGCGATGCTGTCGCTGGTAGGTTGTGCTGCGGTTGGCCCGGACTATGTCGCGCCCGAAACCGCGATGCCTGCCACTTGGCAAGGTGCAGCAGCGGCAGAGGTCGCGGTTACCCCCACGGCGTCGGAAGATTTGGCGCTCTGGTGGCAACAACTCGACGATCCGACCCTGAACCGGCTGATTGAACAAGCCTTGCAAGGCAGTCTCGATCTGCGCACTGCCGAAGCGAAATTGCGTGAGGCCCGTGCGCGCCGTGCCCTCGCTGGAGCAGAACGGTTGCCAACGGTTTCGGGTTCGGCAACAGGACAACGGGTGAAAAGTAGCGGCGAATCCGGTGGTGGCGGAGTGAGCAATCGCTTCAGCGCGGGCTTCGACGCCAGTTGGGAGTTGGACGTGTTCGGCGGGCTGCGACGCGGAGTAGAAGCCGCCCAAGCCAATCTGGAAGCCAGCCAAGCCAATCTACGTGATGTCCAGGTGTCGCTGATCGCCGAAGTCGGACTGAATTATGTGGAGTGGCGGGCCGCGCAAACGGCATTGGACATCGCCAGGGCCAATGCCACCTCCCAGGCCGAAACCTTGCAACTCACGCAGTGGCGGGCGCAGGCCGGGTTGACTAGCGTGCTGGATGTGGAACAAGCCCGTACCAATCTGGAACAGACCAAAGCGCAGATTCCCAGTATTGAAACCACCCGTGTTGAGGCCGAACATCGCCTGGCCGTGCTGCTTGGTCGGCAGCCCGGCATGCTGGCTGCGATCCTCGCCCATCCCGGCGAAATTCCCCAAGTACCGGCGCAGATCAGCGTGGGTATTCCCGCCGATATTCTGCGCCAGCGCCCCGACATCCAGGCGACGGAACGCACCCTGGCGGCGGAAACTGCGCGGATCGGCGTGGTGCAGGCTCAAGCCTATCCCGATTTCAGTTTAAGCGGATCGCTCAGTCTGGAAGCCTTGACCCTCGGGGCTTTGACTCACCGCGATGCGGTCGCGGGAAATATGTTGGGCAGTGTCGTCGGGCCAATTTTTGATGCCGGACGCATCCGCCAGCAAGTCAAAATTCAAACTGCGGTGCAGGAACAAGCCCTGATCCAATACCAAGCGACGGTGCTCAATGCGCTGGAAGAAGTCGAAAACGCACTGACCGCACTGGCCAACACCCGCCAACGCCAGGACAACCTGCGCCAAGCGCTGCAATCTGCACGTCTAGCCACCCAATTGGCCCGGAACCGCTACAGCGCTGGACTCATCGATTTCCAAACCGTGTTGGATACGGAACGCACCGTACTCACCGTCGAAGACAAATGGGTGGTCAGCGAAAGTGATCACATCAAAGCACTGATTCAACTTTATAAAGCACTGGGTGGCGGCTGGTCGTCGGCTCCTGCCAACACTGTCGCTGCCCACTCGCAAGGAACATCGCCATGAGCAACACTGCCTCTACCTCGGATGCCGACCTGGCGAAGATCATGGCTGCGGAGTCAACGCGCGGTCGCTCCCGAGTTTTTCGTTGGCTATTCCTCCTGATCGTGCTCGCGCTGGCGGGTGGTGGATACTTCTTCTTTCAAGCAAATCAGGCCACAAGCACCGCGCCTTCCTATCAAAGCGAAGCGCTCAGCCGCGGCCATTTGCGGGTTACGGTGTCGGCGACCGGCAAGCTGGAACCTATCAATCAGGTAGACGTGGGCAGTGAATTATCCGGCACCATCGAAACCGTATTGGTGGACTACAACGACCGGGTTAAAAAAGGACAGGTAATCGCCCGCCTGGATGTCGCCAAGCTTAAAGATGCCATCGCCAAAACCAAGGCTTCGCTGGCCTCGGCCGAAGCTAAAGTGTTGCAAACGGTGGCGACGGTCAAAGAAGCCAGTGCCAACCTCAAGCGACTGCGGCAAGTTGCCAAACTCAGCGGTGGCAAGGTGCCCGCGCCGACCGAATTGGAAACAGCCGAGGCGGTGCTACAACGCGCCAATGCCGACGAAGGCAGCGCACGAGCAGCGGTCGAGGAAGTGCGCGCCACCTTGCGCTCCAACGAAACCGATCTCGCCAAAGCCTCGATCCGTTCCCCCATCGATGGCGTAGTGCTCGAACGCGAGGTAGAACCGGGCCAAACCGTAGCCGCCTCGCTGCAAGCACCGGTGTTGTTCACCCTGGCCGAAAATCTGGCGCAAATGGAATTGCAGGTCGATGTGGACGAAGCGGATGTCGGTCAGGTACACGATGGGCAGTCCGCCACCTTCAGCGTGGATTCCTATCCCAACCGGAGCTACCCGGCGCGCATCAGCCAAGTACGCTTCGGGGCCGAGACGGTGAATAACGTGGTGACCTATAAAACCATTCTCAATGTGGATAACGACGATCTCAGTCTACGGCCCGGCATGACCGCTACCGCCGAAATCGTCACCGCCGAGCGGGAAAATGTGTTCCTGGTACCGAATGCGGCGCTACGCTTTACTCCGCCGCAACCGGAGGAAGCTGAGTCCAAGGAAAGTGGTGGATTGCTCGCCAGTTTGATGCCCCGCCCTCCACGCAGCATGCGATCCAGAAAACAGTCGGCGAATACCAAAGACAACAAGGGTATAACACGGCAGATCTGGATATTGCGCAATGGCCAACCGCTCGCCATGCCGGTGACTGTAGGTCATAGTGATGGCCGGATGACCGAAGTCACGGGTCAGGGTTTGCAAACGGGCCTGCCCGTCATCACCGGTAGTTCGAGGGCAGCGCAATGAAAGCCACCGCCTCGTCCCCAACGACGCCCCCATCGAGCGCGGGGAATGAAGCACTGATCGAGTTGCGGGATGTCACCAAAACCTATGGTCAGGGACAGGCGCAATTTCAGGCTTTACGGGGGGTGGATCTGCGCATTCAGGCCGGTGATTTCGTCGCTGTCATGGGGCCAAGCGGTTCTGGCAAGTCCACGGCGATGAATATCCTGGGTTGCCTGGATAATCCCACCACCGGGGCTTATCTGTTTCGCGGCCTGCATGTCGAGCGCTTGTCCCGTAACCAACGCGCCCTGTTGCGCCGTTATTATCTCGGCTTCGTGTTTCAGGGTTTCAACCTGTTATCTCGAACCACGGCGCTGGAAAACGTGGAACTGCCGCTGTTGTATCGCGGCGATCCGCGCACCCTGCGCCACACTCGGGCACGCGCAGCGCTGGATGCGGTCGGGCTGCGGCAATGGGAAACACATACGCCTGCCGAATTATCCGGCGGCCAACAACAACGGGTGGCCATTGCCCGCGCCATCGTCACTGATCCCACCATCCTGCTGGCCGACGAGCCGACCGGTAATCT
>JAGRHK010000133.1 GCA_020444985.1 Candidatus Competibacteraceae bacterium | reverse complement strand
GGCCGAATCAGCTTAAAAGGAAGATTATCAACGCAGTAACAATCCTGATCCTCAAGGGTCTGCAACGCAATGGTCTTTCCTGACCCGGACAAGCCGCTGACGATAATTATACGCATGGCAAGGCCTCTGCCATCGCCGACGCATCTTCGGCCATGGCCTGGGTCATCCGCGCCATGAGATCTTCATCCGCCTGATAGCCATTTAAACGCAAAATATGATCGCGCACCGCACACTCCAGCAGGACCGCTAGGTTGCGTCCAGGCGCGATGGGCAAGGTAATGACGGGAATACCAATCCCCAGAATTATTTGGACATCGCGCAATCCACGCAAACGGGCGTCATCCGACGGAGGGACTTCCTCCTGTTTGACCAGATTAATGATCAGTCGAACCCGCTTATTGCGCTTGATGGCGCTGTCGCCAAACATGCGGCGAATGTTGAGAATACCCAACCCGCGCACCTCAAGCAGATCCCGGATGGTGGGTGGACAGACGCCTTCCAGCACATCAGGCGCAATCCGGGTCAGATTTGGCGTGTCATCGGCGATCAATCGATGACCGCGGCTAATCAACTCCAGGGCCAATTCGCTCTTGCCGATACCGCTACCGCCAGTCACCAGAACACCCATTCCGAACACTTCCAATAATTCGCCATGAATCACGGTGGATGCTTCAAGCGTCTGCCGATAGTGGTAAAGCCGCTCCAGCACCACGCTCGATGCGGATGGAGTCGCCCAAATGGGCGTCCCGGCGATGTCAGCGCCAACGCGCAACGCTTCTACTTGACCCACCAAATTATCGCAGATCAGAATGGCTCCGGTTGTCGGCCCCAGCAGCCGCTGGACGAGCACTTCCCGAACCGCTGATTCCAATGAATTCAGAAAATCGCTTTCTTCAGCGCCGAAAATCTGCACCCGAGGAGAACGAATCCAGTTCATTAATCCATAAAAAGGCGTACCGACCTCGACCGGCGGCCAAAGCACACGATCCGCGCCAGACTTGCCGCCGATCCAGCACAAATCCAGCAAGGCGCCCAGCCCCTGGAAGATGGCATGAGCCGTTGCTGAACGGCTCATGGCAGCGGCGTTGGCGGCTTCCAATCTCTGAGCCGCTCGTACAAGTGTTGGTCCGAATCGCTTTCCCGCAGTTGCTGGCAAAATTCCCGATCACTGAACATCTCCGCCAGATAGGCAAGAATTTTGAGATGTTCGTCGGTATAGTGATCCGGCACTAACAAGCCAAATACCAAATCCACAGGCTGCTGGTCAATTGCGTCGAAATCCACCCTTTTTCGGAGCTTTACAAAAGCGCCAATAGCCTACTGAATCAAGCTGAATCGACCATGCGGCAAGGCCACCCCCTGGCCCAGACCGGTACTTCCTAAACGCTCACGGCCAATCATACTGTCGAAGATGGGCCGAGCGGTCAAATCCGCTTCTCCTGTCGCCAGCAATTCGCTTAAGACCTCGATCACCCGCTTCTTGCTGGTCACCTCGCTATCGCATACGATCCGCTCACGGCTAATCAAGTCGGTGATATCCAGACTCATAGCTCCCTCCGCTGGACGGATTGCAGAAAAAGCGTCGATTTATTCATACTGCGAACATGCACCGTTCGTTGGTGAATCTGTAGCGCCTTGACGCATTCCCGAGTAAATAGAGAAACCGCTTTCATCATAATCGTCGCATTCAGCATCCATCAGGGCTGGGGATAATCACGCGCTTTTTCACCGCGATGTTTCTCTGTGAGTTTTTCCTTATGTTTCTTGATCTGACGATCAATTTTATCGCTCAGGGCATCAATCGCAGCGTATAAATCTTCATCGATAGCATCGGCGAAAATGTCATTACCGGCCACATGCACAGTTGCCTCGGCTTTCTGGCGCAACTTCTCAACGCTGAGAATCACCTGAGCGCTGGTGACGTTGTCGAAATGCCGCTCAATGCGCTCCAACTTGTCATGCACATAATCATGCAGCGCCGGGGTGATATCGATGTGGTGTCCGCTCAATTTAATTTGCATGGCGTGGACTCCTGACGGGCAGGCCTGGTTGCAGTTGATGAAAGCCGGGGCAAACTGCTCCGGTGGTTTAGACGCAACGGTTCACTCTGCTCCCTCACTTGCAGAAGCGAGGTAAGGGGAGAGGAGACTGAATGATCATGTTCAAACAAGGCGTTTACGATCCGAAGATGATGGAATAGACATCGCTTCCCGGTATTTTGCCACGGTCCGCCGCGCCACTTGAATTCCCTCAACACCGAGCAGTTTGGCAATTTTATCATCACTGAGCGGTTTACCAGGATTTTCGGCCTGGATCAATTTGCGAATCATGGCGCGGATGGCGGTGGAAGAACACTCGCCACCATCGCTGGTGCCGACGTGGCTGGAAAAAAAGTACTTCAACTCATAAATACCACGTGGAGTATACATATATTTCTGCGTAGTGACGCGTGAAATCGTCGATTCGTGCATGCCCAGCGTTTCAGCCACATCGCGCAGAATCAGCGGCTTCATGTACTCGTCGCCGTGTTCGAGAAATTCTCGCTGGCGTTCAACGATGCAGGTTGCGACCTTAAGCAGGGTCTCATTACGATTTTGCAAGCTTTTTAAAAACCAGCGCGCTTCTTGCAGGTGATTTTTCAGATAAGCGGCATCGCTGCCTTGGCCATTGTGTTTGGTCAGCGCCGCATAGCGCGCGTTGATTCGCAATTTCGGGGTATTCTCAGGATTCAGCTCCACGCGCCAAGCCGTCTGCTGCCGATAAACCAGTACATCTGGCGTCACGTATTGAGGTTCTTCACTGGACAAACGGGCGCCTGGATAGGGATCTAATGACTGGATCAGACTGACAATGCTCTGCAACGCCTCGCGCGAGGCCTTAAGCCGACGCATCAATCCATTAAAATCATGATTGGCGAGCAAATCAAGGTGATGTTCAACCAATTGACGGGCCTCGGCCAGCCAAGGCGTCTCATTCGGCAGCACTTCCAGTTGCAAAAGCAAGCACTCGGCTGGATTTCGAGCAGCGACGCCCTGCGGATCAAAATGCTGGATCTGCTTGAGCACCGCTTCAGCTTCTTCGCGGGCCACCTCGAATTCATCACGCAGTCCCTGGCAAATCTCTTCAAAAGATACCGCCAAATAACCGGACTCGTTGATTGAGTCAATAATCGCAGTGGCAATCTCCATTTCTCGATCACTGAACGGCGTCAGCCGCATTTGCCAGTACAGATAATCACGCAAGGATTCACTCGCGCCCGCATAGCGCTCATAAGGATCCCATTCATCGTCCTCGCCCCGCGAATAGCTGGTCGCGCCGTCATAGGACTCGTAGATGTCTTCCCAGCCGCTGTCAACCGGCAGTTCGTCGGGCAGGTTATCGGTATGCGCTGCCCCGACCTCGGTTTCGGAACTGGCGTCAGCCGCAGTCTGGGCCGCCAGGGTTTCCGGTTGCACCGGCAGTTCCGGCAATTCATCAGCGCGTTCCAACATCAGGTTGGAATCGAGAATGGTTTGAATCTCCGTCTGTAAATCTAGACTGGACAGTTGCAACAGGCGAATGGCTTGCTGCAACTGAGGGGTCATGGTGAGCTGTTGACCCAGGCGGAGCTGTAATGATTGTCTCATAACAATAGGATTTGGCGTCGATCCGTTGAACTGAAGCTACCTATAATCCTAGCCGGTTTTGCGCAGTCCGTGCTAGGGAAATGACGAAAGGGAACCTATCTGTATTTTATTCTCGATTCACAACTGGAAAGATTCACCAAGGTAGACTTGGCGCACCTGCTGGTTGGCAAGGATCGCAGTGGAATCGCCCTCGGCGATCATCCGGCCTTCGCTGATGATGTAGGCGCGATCACAGATACCCAGCGTCTCCCGGACATTGTGGTCCGTGATTAACACGCCAATGCCACGCTCAGAAAGATGCCGGATAATGCGCTGAATATCCAGAACGGATAAGGGATCGACACCCGCGAACGGCTCATCCAGCAGAATAAAAGCGGGATTAGCCGCTAATGCCCGGGCGATTTCCACCCGCCGACGTTCGCCGCCCGACAGACTGATGCCTGGGTTGCCCTGCAAGTGCCCGACGTGCAGTTCATGCAAAAGTTCTTCAGCCCGAGCGCGACGTTCGGCCCGCGCCAGATCGCGGCGGGTTTCCAGAATCGCTAGCACATTATCCAAAACGCTCATGCGCCGGAACACCGATGGCTCCTGCGGCAAATAGCCAACACCCAAGCGGGCGCGCGCATGCATGGGCAACTGAGTCAGGTCGCGATCATCAAGCAGCACCCGCCCCTCGTCGCAATGAATCAAACCAACAATCATGTAGAAACAGGTGGTTTTACCCGCGCCATTCGGCCCCAGCAATCCGATCACCTCACCACTGGCGACGGTCAGCGAGGCCGCATTGACCACGACCCGTTTGCGATAACGCTTGACAATTTCATGGGCAACCAGTTGCGCCATGGTCAAGGCTTCCTGGCGGGCGATTCACCCGTGCGCGGCTGGATGGTGAACTGAATGCGGCTTTGCTTGCCCGCGCTGCGCGCCCGCACTACGTCGCCCTTCAGATCGTATTCCACCCGGTCGCCGGTGAATACGTCCTGTCCCTGAGTCAGCCGGGCGCCGCCGCTCATGATCACTTTGGCGCTCATCACATCGTATTCGACGCGTGGACTGGTTCCCTGAATTTCCGGTTTATCCGTCGTTGGCCGATAGCGCAAAGTGACCGGTTTGCCCGTAGCCTCCATGCGCTGGAAACCGCCATTCTTGATATGAATGGTGGCGGCATCCGCCGTCAACCGCATAGAACCCTGGCTGATTACCACATTGCCCTCATAAATGCTGACGCCAGTCTTCTGATCAATCTGGCCGCGACTGGCTTCCAATTGAATGGGCTGGCTACGATCTTCCGGCAGGGCAGCGGCCAGGAGGGGCATTAATAGCAATGTTGATGCGAATGCCCAGCCGAATTTAGGGTTTGGGGGGATCATAAGTACCTCTTACCTGGGAAAGCAGTTCCAAGCGCTCCTGATCCAGCCAAGCGCGGACGCCAACCGTATGCAATTCCCCACCAGGAGTAATTGCCTGCGCTGGCTCAGTAGTTTCAACATAGCGTTCGCTAGGTCGGATCAACACATCGCGGGTGGTCACGGTTATCGGCGGCTTACCACTGGCGGCGAGCCGAGTCATGGTGACTGCGCCCTCCAGTCGCACGGTCTCATAATCGACAGCGACCCAACCTTGCTCGGCCTGTAATCGCCACTCACGGGTCTGACCATCCTGTTGATACCAGTCCAGCACAGGCCGCTGCATCCGGGTACCGAGTTTATCAGGCAATTTCGCGAGTTGCGGCGCTTCAACCACGTATTCCCGCAAACCGGCAGCGCTGAGACGCACTGCCCGGAAATGGTCGATAATCATCACAGGTTCCTGACTCTTGGCGCGTTCTGGCTCACGCAACCCGGATTCCACCCAACGCAACAGGCCATAGCTCAAGCCGGCCAACAGCGCCAGCGTCATCAGATAAAAAATACCACGCACGGTGATGCCAGGGGGCATGGTCAAAGATAGCGACTCCGCGCTGCCGCCAACTGGCCACGCGCTTCCAGCAACAGCTCACAGACTTCGCGCGCCGCGCCGCGCCCACCCCGGCTGGGCGTTTGCCAGTGCGCGT
>JAGRHK010000132.1 GCA_020444985.1 Candidatus Competibacteraceae bacterium | reverse complement strand
CAAGAAATACCTGTAAACCTGAAGGACGACCCCATGAGCACGCCCAATCGCGCCAATCCCCTGCCCCCCTTCCTGGCGGGCCTGCTTTTGGTCTTGGCCCTCCTGGTGTGGGTCTTCATCGAATGACCGCCGCCCCGTTGATCCCGATCCAGACGGCGGCAGAACTGCTGGCTCCGCAGGCCGTGTCCATCGACCGCCTGCGCCGGCTTTCGGGGGGTTCGGACGTGCAATTTGCGGCGGTCTATGCCCCGCTGCTGGCCGGCTTTGCCGAATACGTGCAACAAGTCCCCGATGCGGGGCAACCGGAGCGCACGCTACTCCAGGCCCGCCTGCACGCGGCCGAGCGCACCTTGGCGCGCCGACGCGGGGCCATCTTGCCGCTGGACGCCGAACCCGAACAGGTGGCGCGCGAGGCGGACTTGTGGACCTACGTGCTCTTTGCCGCCGCCCTGTTGCGCGAACTGGCTACGGCCTTGGCGCCTTGGGCCATCACGGTGTACGCCCCGCGTCAGCAACCCCTGGGCCGCTGGCAGCCCCACCTTGCCCCACGAGGTTTCGCGAAGCTGCCGCACGCGGTGGCTTACCAGGTCCGCCGCAGCGGCGAAACGCCCGGCCCCGACGGGACGCCGCTCATGATCGGCGCGCGCTTGCCGGAGGCGGCCTGGAACTGGCTGTGGCGGGAACCGCGTGTGTTTGCGGCATGGCAGCACCTGTTTCATGGCCGCCCCCGCCCGGATCTCGATCCCTTACTCGCGCCGTGAATTCCCTTTCAACCCCCACGGAGGAAACGTCCATGCCCAACGCACCGCTGAACCCTGCGGTTTCGAGTCACAGCCGCCCGGTCCTTTGCGTACCGGTCGAGTTGGCCACCCATCTGGGTTTGAAGGCCTACAACCGCACGTTTGCCCGGATCGAAGCCGCCCTGTTCCTGGCCGATGTCATCGTCCAGCTCCAAGGCCGCGCCAGTCGGAGTTATGCCGACGAAATCGATCAAGTTCAGGAGGCGATCCACGAAGAGCTAGAGCGGCTGAACCGCTTGGCGACCGAACAGGCGAATCAGGTCAACAAACTCGGTAACGGCGGCAAGCGCCGGCCCGCCCCCGCGCCGCCCGATCTAAAGATTGCTTACACCCAACCGACGCGGGTGGAGCTGACCCTGCGCACGCCGCAGGTGCGGCGTTATGCCACTTTACTCGCGGAACTGGAGGCGATGAGCCGTCACTTGGATCAGGCGTGGTGGGACCAGCAGATTCCCACCGCCCGCCGTCTGGAACTGGAAAATCGGCTGTTTCGCCACTGCATGAAGGCCGCTGGGGTCATTGAGCGCTTGGCGCGCGGCCTAGCCCGCCGGATTCGGGACGATCAGGAAGCGCCCGGTTACCGGGAGATGCTGGTCAAGCGCACCGGGCGCGGTCCCGACGCCGCCGCCGTGCTTGCCGAAGGCAGCGAAGCGATGACCGCCGACGAAGCGGCCAGCCTCCAAGCCACCGAAGCGTTGACCGTGAGCCTCCAGGCGACAGAAACGGAAACGGTCGAAGCCACCGTCCGTCCCGCCGAGACTACGGAAGCGACGGGCGCGACACAAAGCGCTACGGACATCCCAGACGGTGGAAGCGCCGAAGCGCCGTCTTCAGAAACCCCCGATGCCGATGCCGATGCGAACGCGGAACCCACGGCGACGGTTCTGGGGGGGGGCGATGTTCTGGGGAACCGGAGGTACTGAACCCACGGCTGATGATGCCACGACGATGGAGACGGAAGCCGCCGCCGCGTCGGACACCCCCGCCAAGTCGCGCCGCCGCATTCGGGATCTGGTAAGCGGAGGGGGCGTCGGATGATGAATAAACGCGTTATTTTCGTCTGTAGCCAGAAAGGGGGCGCTGGGAAAACCACCTTTGCCCGGGGTTTGCTGGAAGCCTTGCGCTTCGAGGACTATACGGTCGCCGCCTATGACGCCGATGGTCCGGTGGGTCAGCTCCTCCAATACGAAGGGCGTCGGGATAAGAAAGGCATCCTCATTCCCAAACAAGATCCCACGCAAGGCTGTGGGCACTTCGATATTCGGGATGATGACGACCGGGATATTCTGCTCAACGCGCTGGCCGATGATCCACCAATCCTGTTGTTCGATCTTCCAGGGGGCGTGGTCGGGGAACTGGGGAATGTGCTGGACGGCGGCGATGCCCCGCACGGCTTGTTTGGTGAATACCGGGCGCGCGGCTATGCCGTCACCGTGGTCGTGGTCATGACGCTGGTCAAGGCTTCGGTACGAACGGTGCAACACAGCATCGAATCGTTCGGCGATGCCGTCGATTATCTGGCCGTCAAGAATCTGGCCTACGGCGCCGCAGACGATTTCATCAACTTCGATGGCGGCGACCAAGACGGCATTTCGCTCCCAGTCAGCGAGGGCAAGCGCCTCTTGCTGGAACACGGCGGGCAGGTGCTGCACATGCCGGCCTTGGATCCCCGCAGCTACGCCTGGCTGGACGTCTTTGATCTGAGCTACCTCGAAGCCATCGGTGAGCGCTCAGGCGGTGCGCGCCGTGCAAAACAGCGTCTCCCGGTGGCCGACCAGAGCCGGATCAAGCGCTGGCTCATCGATTTTGACGAAATGCTGATGCCGGCCCGGTCGGTGTTGGGGTTCCAAAAAGCGACCGAGACCTCCTCGGTCCCGTTGTCCCCTTCTCGCCCACCCACCCCTGCAACCGCTCCCTCCTGACGGAGAGCCTGGCCGGCCATCGGGGAATTCCCTTCCCCTTCCGGCAGGCGCTGCCGACTTTGGAAGAAGAACGCATGGACATCGATTTTTATCGCTTGTTGGACCCCCATCGCTTTGACGACGACGAGGACAATGACGACGGGATTCCCTACACGCTCGATGAGGACGCCATCGAGGCTTTTAGAACGGCCCAACGACCGACTCTGCCCGCAAAAAGCGACCGGCAAATCATCCGCGAAATGTTCCCGGAAATCCTGTGCGCGGTTGAAATCGGTTATTCACTTCAAGTGATCCACGCCGTACTCGTCCCGCTCGTCGATTTCAAAAGCACCCTGTTGACCTTACCGGTTTGCGCGGAAAGCCCCGGCGTTCAGGCCGGGGATGGATAGCGCGGAGTCCGCAGGACACCTTCTCTGCCGTCAAGTTGGCGTTGCCTGCTGCTCAATGTATTGGCGAATGATGCTGATCGGAGCGCCGCCGCACGAGGATGCGAAGTAGGAAGGCGACCACAGCACGCCCTTGTAGTAGAAGCGTTTGGCGATGTCTGACCTTTCTTTTCGCAGCACGCGACTGGATGCGCCTTTCAAGCTATTGACCAAGGCGGACACCGGCACTTTCGGCGGATAGCTGACCAGCAAATGCACATGGTCGCGCTCGCCGTCCATTTCGACCAGTTGCGCCTCGAAGGCGTTGCAAACCTTGGCAAACAGTTCACGCAGCCTGTCGATAGCGGCTGAGTCGAATACGTTGCGCCGATACTTTGCCACAAAGACCAAATGGACATGCATGTTAAAAACACAGTGTCGTCCGCGCCGAATGTCGTTATTTTCTTCCATAGGCCAAACTATACTATACGACATGCAACGTCTTCAAGCCTACCGATTCGAACTACAGCCCAACGGCGAACAACAGCGCCTCATGCGCCGATTTGCCGGTTCGTGTCGGCACGTCTACAACAAGGCACTGGCGTTGCAGCAAGAGCGGCACGAGGCGGGAGAAAAGAAGCTCGGCTACGCCGCTCTATGCAAGGCGCTCACCGAATGGAAGGCGCAACCGCAGACGCTCTGGTTGAATGAAACGCCCAGCCAAGCTTTGCAACAGGCGCTAAAAAATCTGGAACGCGCCTACAAGAACTTCTTCGAGAAGCGCGCCGATTTCCCGCGCTTCAAGAAAAAAGGCGTGTCGGACAGCTTCCGCTATCCGCAAGGCATCACACTCGATCAGGGTAACCGTCGCGTGTTCCTACCGAAACTCGGCTGGCTTCGCTACCGCAACAGCCGGGACGTGCTGGGCGAAGTCAAAAACGCGACCGTCAGCCAGTCGTGCGGTAAATGGTTCGTGAGCATCCAGACCGAACGCGAAGTCGATCCGCCTTTGCCGCAAGGTGAGGCGGTTGGCATCGACATGGGCATCGCCCGTTTTGCCACTCTGAGCGACGGAAGCCACCTTGAGCCGCTCAACCGCTTCAAGAAGTATCAGCAACGGCTGGCGCGCTGTCAGCGTGCCATGAGCCGCAAAGTCAAATTCAGCAACAACTGGAAGAAAGCGAAAGCCCACGTCCAGCGCATTCACACGCGCATCGCCAATGCCCGGAAAGACTTTCTGCATAAGGCTTCGTGCCAGATCAGCCAAAACCACGCCATGATCGTCATCGAAGATTTGCAGGTACGGAACCTGTCCCAGTCGTCCAAGGGCAACCGCGAACAGCACGGCAAGCAAGTGCGCCAGAAGTCCGGCCTGAATCGTTCGATTCTCGACCAGGGATGGGCGGAGTTTCGTCGGCAACTGGAATACAAAACGACATGGAATGGCGGTTTCGTCGTCGCCGTGCCGCCGCAATACACCAGTCAAACCTGTCCGTGCTGCGGCCATGTGTCGAAAGACAACCGGCAGACGCAGGCAAAGTTTGAGTGCGTCAAGTGCGGCTACGAGAACAACGCCGATCTAGTCGGCGCAAGCAATATCCTAGCGCGAGGGCATCGCGTTTTAGCCTGTGGAGAGCCGGTGCAGTCAGGTCGCTCTGTGAAGCAGGAACCCACTGAAGCGACTCAGGCGATTGCCGCCTGAGCGCCGTAGGAATCGCCGTCCTTTAGGGCGGCGAGGATGTCAAGTCGCTACTTCGCACTGGAAAGAAAGCAACATCCTCGTTTGGCGTCCACCATCCGGGATCGCATCCTGGCGGACTTTCACGAGGCCACAATATCCCCCACCCTGCATTGAGGTGCGCCATGACGGATGATGATTCACACAAAGTACCCGAAAGCGGCATCGAAGCGTTTAAGGCTGCCGTGTGTCCTCCCAAGAAGCGCCTCAGTGATCGGCAAAAGATTCGTGATCATTTGCCGGAAATTCGACGTAAGTTGGATGAAGGTTGGCCCTACAAAGAAGTCCTTGCGGAATTGCAACGGACCCTGGATGTCCGGTGTAAATTACGGACGATCTACGATTACGTGGAAAAATTTTCCAGGCAGGAAAAGAAACCGCGACGGCGTGCATCAAAAGCAACCGCTAAGCGTGCACCTGCTTCAAAATCGAAGACAATTCGCAAAGAATCCATCGACACAAATTCAGCAGTGGAAGCAGTGCATCCACCCGAAATTCCATCGGAGATTTCTTCCGAAACGCCGCATCGGCGGCGCGTCGCCGAAATGCTGTGTGATCCAGAATATCTGGAGCGCATGAGGGAACAAAAACAAAAGAAGGAAAAGCCCAAATCGACTATGGTCGATATGGTCAATAGGCGCGTTTAAATAGCATGTTGTTCACGTATTCTCGCGTGTATTCATGCAGAGTTTCGGGTACTGATTCGGGTATCGATTCGTGCAAAGTTTCGGGTACTGATTCATGCACCGATTCGTGCAAAGTTTCGGGTACTGATTCATGCACCGATTCGTGCAAAGTTTCGGGTACCGATTCATGCACCGGTTCATGCAGAGTTTCGGGTACCGATTCGGGTATCGATTCGTGCAGAGTTTCGG
>JAGRHK010000131.1 GCA_020444985.1 Candidatus Competibacteraceae bacterium | reverse complement strand
GGCGTTCGCTATCGGCGGCCTGATACTCGGCTTGGCGACGGGCGAAAACCGCGTCACAGGCCGCACGGAATGCTTTCCAGAGACTCTGTTCCTGGCGGGGCGAGGCTTGCACGGTCGGCGGCCATTCCGCCTGAGCGCGCTTGGCGGTTTCAATAGCGACGCGCAGGTCCGTGATCTCTACAACTCCCTGAACCTGCTCGATGAGTTGCTGACGACGCTGCACTTCACGCTGACGTTCGGCATCCAAATGGATATCCAGGCGTTGTAAAACCTTGTGAAAGCGGCGATCCAACGCTTTGCGATCGGCGCGGTTCACTGGCCCCAGTTTATACCACTGTTCCTGCGCGCGACGACGCAGCCGATCCGCTTCCCGCCAGTCGACCTGCTCCCAGTCTGTGGTTGCCTCAAACTGTTCCAGTTGCGCGCAAAGCGCGGATTTTTGCTCAAAGTGCTGCTGGCGTTCCCGCGCCTGAGCTTCGAAATAGGCCTGACAGGGCGCATAAGCGCGTTCGCAGGTCGCGTTAAATCGTTTCCAGAGCGCTTTGGGCGCTGCGCCTTCCTGATGGTCAAGCGCCTTCCAGGCATCACGCGCCTGTTGAATGCGCTGCGCAATCTCGGCGGGATCGATTTCCAGGCCGACCAGGCTTTCCACAGTGACGCACAGTTGTTCGCGCGCCTGATGGGTCCCCCAGCGTCGCCAGTCGCGCAGTTTGCCCAGTTGCGCTGCGCAGCTTTGCAAACGCTCTTCGATTTGCGCCATCTGCGCCCGGCTTAGCCCAATATTTTGCTTAAGCCGCCGGCGGGCTTGTTCCTGAAGATGCGTCGCCTGTTGTGATTCGCCATTTTCGATAGCGGTCTCCAATTGCGCCGTCACTTCCTGAAGTTCCTGCCACTCCCGGTCGCGTTCCTGAAGCTGACGCTGGATCCGGGCGCGCAGTTGATCCAGCAGGCTGTCAAATTCACTCTGCAGCTCAGCGGTCAGCGAACGCAACTCGGGACGTTCCAGGGCGTTCCATTGCTTGCGTAAGGGAGTGATATCCGCTTCCTGGACCTCACTGGATTGCTTCAACAGTTTTTCCAGTTGCCGCAAGACTTCGCGCAAGCGCTGCGCGTGAACCTGGTTGCGTTGCAGGATGCGCTCCTGTTCGTGGACAGCGGCGACCAGTTCCTGAAAGCGCTGCTCCAGCCGCCGGCTTTCGCCATCGTGGGCGGCGCCGAAATGCGCCCAGGCAGCAGGCGCTTCGTGGATTCCATGCTGGATCGCGGCCGTGAGTTCAGCGCTGGATTCGCCCTGCTGGCGCAACCGTTCCAGCAAGCTCTCCAGCGAGGCGATCAGTTCCAAACGCTGGGCGCGGCGACTGGCGCTAGTCTGGCGTTCAGCCAGAAAGCGTTCTCGCGCCTGGCCATACCGCTGCTGCTGTTCTGAAGAAGCCCCGGATTCATGGCTCCGCCATTCCTGATCCAGCTTCGGGAAACGGCCGGCATTGAGACCGCTCTCGCCGTCCCAGCACAGGTTTTCCATTTCGCTGCACAACTGTTCGAGATGATCGGCCTGGACCCGAGCGGCTTGATGAGCGTCCAGGCGCTCTTTCGCCTGGCGGTAGACGCGCTTGTCGCGGTTGCGGCTTTGGCGAACCACCTGCTCAAGCAATGCGGCGTCCTGCACCCGTTCCAGCGCGGCCAAGCGCACGTCCAGATGCGCGTTTTGTGCGGCGATCTCGGCCAGGAGCGGCTCCGACGTCACCTGTTCCAGCGCCGCCAGGCGCAACTCTGGATCAACGCCGTGGCGCAAAAGAAACTCGATCAAAGTCGGATCAGCGTTTTGGCGCAAGCGCTCCAGCCGTTCAGCCAGCAGCGGTCCGGCAGGACTTTTACCAGCCAGCACACGCTGATACTGTTCCTGGGCGGCGGCGCGCACTTCCAGGTTTGTCTCTTCGCGCGCGAGCGTTTGGAGCAGATCAAGATCATCGAGACGCTCCAGCGCAGCGCGGCGAATCGCCGGATCGGCATCCTGCCGCGCCAATTCTGTCAGCGTCGGGTTCGTCGGTTCCATACCCTGCAAAGCCTGTTTGCGGGTCTCGGGATTGGTGTGTTGCCACTTGGGCTTGAGAAAACGGCTCAGGATCATGGAGTGACCGGCATGATTGCAGCGTAGTGGGGAAGGTGTTGCCGGCCAGGACGAGGCCGGATCAGCGAATGATTAATGTACTATTTTATCATACCCCAAAGCGCCTGGGCGTACCGACTCGTGATGACTGACAGGACACCGCCCGGCGGTTGGAAACGATCCATGCGCAACTCAGGGAACTGGCCAGCAACCAGCAGGTCACCCTGCCCGCGCCAATGGCGGAAACCGACGATCTAACACTGCCTCATGGCATTGGACCGGTGCTGGAAGGTCAATTTCAAGTGACTTCAATAACCGCAGCATGCCCTCCACGGCGCGGGTCGCCCGCGCCTTCTCCATCCGGCGTCGCCACATGAACGCCGCCAAAGTAAACATCCTGGATTGGCCACGGATTGAGCGGCCAGCGTTCCCCTAGAGCGGCCAGCGCCGCTGCGCTAAAGCCCGGCTCGATCTGCACTTGCTGGCCATCCCAGTGCAAGCGTGGCGCTTCAACCGCCTGTCGGGGATTCATGCCGAAATCGATGCGATTGCCAATGACTTGCATGAGCGCAGTGCGAATCCGCTTACTGCCGCCGCTCCCCAGCGCCAACCGGAGCTGGTCACCCTCCAGCAACAACGAGGGCGCCATCATCGACGCAACCCGCATACCCGGCGGACTGACGTGGAAACCCTCCGGATGCAGATCGTCCTCACCCATCATGTTGTTCAGCATAATGCCAGCGCCAGGCACAAAATAGCCAGAACCCTCGCCATTGGAAGTGGTCATGCTGGCGGCGTTACCCTCGGCATCGCAGATGCTGACATGGGTGGTGCCACCCGAAACCTGGCGCACTCGCTCCAGACTTTCAGTCAAACCGGGCTGACCCAGATCGGCGGGACTCAGGTATCCCTCGGTACGCCGACGTTCAACCTCCTGCATCACCGCAGTCAATAACGCCAGATGCGCCGGCGAGCCAAACTCAAGTTCACTCGCCTCGCGCGCTTCCAGCAGGCGCAGCGACAATGCGATCAGCGAACCGCCAAATGAAGGCGGCGGATTGGTCAGCACGCGAAAGCCACGATAATCAACCGGCAACGGCTCACGCTCAATCACCTGATAAGCGGCCAGATCGGCGCGGGTCAACCATCCATCCCCCTCGCGCATATCCTGGTCAACCCGTTGCGCCAGTTCGCCTTCATAGAAGGTCCGTTCGCCATCGCTGGGCAGCGTTTCCAGAAAAGCAGCCAATTCCGGGTTGCGAAAAAGATCGCCCTGGCACAAATAGCGCCCTTCTGGCTGAAACAAGGTCTGGCCCACGCCGGTCAGCATCATGACCGGCGTCAGCAACGCCAGGAAATAGGCCTGAGCGGCGTTAATTGTCACGCCGGCGTGGGCTAAATCGATGGCCGGCGCCAGCACCTCCGTCAGCGGCAACCGCCCCAACCGACGGTGAATATGCAGGTAACCCCGCAGAACGCCGGGAACGGCCGCCGATCCCAGACCGACATTAAAAATCTGTTCGCAACTGGGAAAATGCACCGTGATGGGCAGGAAATGCGGTTGCAGCTCACCCGCGCGCAAACCATGACCGGGCGTATTGACAAAGAAATCGAACAACACGGCGCGACCCTGCGCTGTGCGCGCCAGTAAAAATCCGCCGCCGCCCAAGCTGGTCAGCGCAGGCTCAGCGACCGCGCTGGCAAAACCGGCGGCCACGACCGCGTCGAAAGCATTGCCGCCGGCCCGCAAAATAGCGCAGGCTGCTTCAGTCACCTGGGGATGGCCACTGGCAACGCTGCATTTAGAGGAGGATAAAAATTGCATCATGATAGCGCCGTTTCAGCCACGATTAACTGGCCGTCGGTGATGGGGCGCGCGGCTGCGGCCGCGTGATTCGCCGCCGGACAGCAGCGGACGACGGCGCTCCAGCCGCTTGGGAGGCTTATACTCCAGCAACAGATCTTCGGTAATCGGGAGCACAGGAATCTTCTGGCCGATGAAATCCTCGATCTCTGGCAGCGAGTACACATATTCTTCACAGGCAAAATTGATGGCGTCGCCGCTGGCGCCAATCCGGGCCGTGCGGCCAATGCGGTGGACATATTGTTCCGGCACATTGGGCAATTCAAAGTTGAACACATGGCTGACACCGGCAACGTCGATCCCGCGTGCCGCGATATCGGTCGCCACCAGAACGGGAATTTGCCCTTTGCGGAAACCCTGCAAGGCAGCGGTGCGCTGGGCCTGGCTCTTGTTGCCGTGGATGGCGGCCGCGCCGATACCCGCCGACGAGAGGTGGCGCACAACGCGGTCTGCGCCGTGCTTTGTCCGGGTGAATATGAGCGCGCGGTCAATCGAGTTATCAGCCAGCCCTGAACGCAGGGTCAGCGTCAGCAGGGCCTGCTTTTCAGCCTGATTGAGGAACGTCGCAAACTGTTCAACGCGCTCTGCCGTGGTAGATTGCGGGGCGACTTCCACGCGAACCGGGTTGTGGATGAACTGCTTGCCAAGGTCGGCAATGCTTTGTGGCATGGTTGCGGAAAAGAACAGGCTCTGCCGCTGTTTCGGCAGCAGTGCCGCAATACGTTTCAGCGGCACGATGAAGCCGAGGTCCATCATCTGGTCCGCTTCGTCGAGCACGAAGATTTCCACGTCGCGCAGGGTAAGCGCCCGCTGGTCGATAAGGTCTAGCAGACGGCCAGGCGTTGCCACCAGCACGTCGCAACCGGGTACCAGTGCGCGGGCATTCTTGCCCACCGGGACGCCGCCAAACACACACTGGATGCTGAGCGAAAGATATTTGGCATAGCCGCGCATGTTATCGGCAATCTGGGCTGCCAGTTCGCGCGTGGGGGAAAGTACCAGCATCCGGCACGAAGCAGGCTTGCGGGCCTTGGGGTCACTTGCCAACAGATGCAGGGAAGGCAGCGAGAAAGCCGCTGTCTTGCCCGTTCCGGTCTGGGCGATGCCCAGCAGATCGCGCCCTTCCAGCAAAGCCGGGATAGCCTGGCGCTGAATCGGGGTGGGGTCGGCATAACCGCGCGAATCCAGCGCACGGACAATTGGCTCGGCCAGACCGAGATCAGTAAAAAAGGTCATGAATAGTTTATTCTTTCAAATAGATGCGGCGCGCACATGGCGTTTCAATGCACTAAAGGCGCGCGGCGGGTTGCTCACTCTTGAGGCGACCCCGCATGAAAAAGGAAGCATCGGTTAAATCTCTTGCGACCAGATGCCCGATCTGTCCTGACGGGGAACCGCAGGCTTCACGCTATCATCGGGCGGGACGGCATGACTGGGCATGTGCGTCGGTCGCTGCTGGGCCATCTAGTGCTTGTCGCTCAACAAAGCAATAAAATTACGGAAATTATTTTGCAGGTGCGAAATCACCACGAGAAATCGTGGGATTGTGGCGTGTATGCTTGATCTCGGCTCGGCGTCCGGCCAAAGCCAGCGTAGTTACCACTTTCCTGCCGGACTCAACTCATGCTGCTCAACCACGCCCGCTCGCTCCTCTTTCTTCCTGCGTCCAATGCGCGCGCCATTGCCAAGGCCCGTTCATTGGGCTGCGATATGGTGTTGTTCGACCTTGAGGATGCGGTGCCC
>JAGRHK010000130.1 GCA_020444985.1 Candidatus Competibacteraceae bacterium | reverse complement strand
CTCCACCAAATCAGCCGTCATTACGATGACGGTTTGTTTTTTTCTCACCTCCACGTCCCCATCGTCTAGAGGCCTAGGACATCGCCCTTTCACGGCGATAACAGGGGTTCGAATCCCCTTGGGGACGCCATATCCGAGTAGCACAGTGATGAAATACGCCATCACTGCCCCCTCACGTTACCGAAAATTTTCGTCGATCAAGGCGTCGTTGACGACACTCGGCGCCAGAAGCTGGATGCGAATCGCGGATCGATATATGCGCTGAATTTCCGCCACTGGGGAAAATACTGGCGAAAGCTGGACCCACTCATCCGCGCATCCTTGGCGGGATAGACTGCGCCGCCCGCCTGCCGGGTGACTTCATCAAGTCGTTCCAACAGGTCGAGCGTCGGTTGGCCTCGATTGGGAAAATCCAACGCCAAGGTCACTCCAGGGCGGGGAAAAGATAACCATCCGCCCGACGTCTTTTCTCCAAAGCGTTTCAGAACGGCCAACATTGATCCCTGGCCGCTGACAGCGATGCGCGCCAGAATTTCCCCCAAGGCCTCGCGGGCATTCGCTGGGGGAATGACGCATTGGTATTGGAAAAAGCCATGCGGTCCATACAGCCGGTTCCAGTGCAACAGGTTATCCAGCGGGTAAAAGAAGGGTTGATACAGCGTCAGCCCACGCGCCGGACGCGGTAGATGGTAATAGAGTCGGTTGAACCCGCCGACGCTGAGCGCATTGACCAGCGAGAGAGGCGGCGTAAATGGGATGGTCAAAGCGCGGCGCTTCGGTGGCAGGGACTTGAGCAGACCAGGCGGCGCATGCATCCCGGCCAGGTAAATTCCCCGGCCCAGCGTTTTACCGCTGGCGGCGCAATCAATCCAGGAGACGCTATAGGGGTAGCGCGCCTCGTACTCGGTATCCAGCGCCAGAAATTCATCCAGACTGGCGAAGCGCCGATTCTCAACAACGATCCACGGATTCGCGATACGCTGCAACTGAATTTCGACCCAGGTGATCAAGCCGGTTAATCCCAGTCCGCCCACGGTGGCCTGGAACCAGTCCGTATTCTCATGTGGGGCGCAGAGTCGCTGGCTACCGTCAGAACGCAGCAGTTCAAAGGCGCGCACCTGGCAACCGAAACTGCCGACGACATGATGGTTTTTACCGTGCACGTCGTTAGCAACCGCACCGCCCAAGGTGACGAACTGCGTGCCGGGAGTAACGGACAGGAACCAGCCTTGCGGGACGATCAGCGCTAGAATCTCGGACAACAAGACGCCGGCTTCAGCCTGCAGCACGCCGGTTGCCGGATCGAAAGCAATGAAGCGGTCCAGGCCGCGCGTCAGCAGCAACGCGCCGTCATTATTCAGGCAGACATCACCATAGCTGCGGCCATTGCCGAAAGGTAGGCAGGCCTGCGGCTCCTCGGGTAGAACCAGGGTCTGTCGGTCGCGGCAGGGGACGGCTTGATGCGGATAGGACGATGGATAGCGGCCCCAGCTAGCGAGTGCATGATTCAATGCAGCAGAACTCATTGTGGCATCGCGCTCAGAAAGATCAGCGCACAGGCCAGCAGCACATAGCGGCTATGCGGATCGGTGACCGCGAAGAGAATAGGATCGTCGTGCATTTCGCCGCGATGCGTGACCAACCAGACGCGACTGATCCAATACAACAACACGGGGCAAAGCAACCAGATCATCATCGGTTGGCCGTAAAGCGCACGGCTGGTTTCGGTATTGACATACAGCGCCAGCACCAGCACCGCCAGATAACCAGCGGCGGCGCCCAGGCTTTGCAGAATGCCCAGATCGTCGACGCGATAATCGCGCCCGTGTGCGCTTAATTCGCCTTGCTTCTGCAAGGTCAGCAACTCGGCATAGCGCTTGACCAGCGCCAAGCTGAGAAAAAAGAACATGGAGAACGCCAGCAGCCAGAATGAAGGCATGATCCGCACCGCAGCCGCGCCGGCAATGATCCGTAAGGTGTACAACCCGGCCAGCGTAATCGTGTCCAGCATCAGCATTTGCTTGAGCTGCAGCGAGTAGGCGAGGGTAAAGACGTAGTAAGTGGCCAGCACCGCCGTAAACTGCGAATGAATCAGCAGGCTCAACCCAAACGCAGTCAACAGGAGCAGCGGAATGGCGGCGATGCCTTGAATAAGAGGCAATTTGCCGGCGGCGAATGGACGCTGGCGTTTGCGCGGATGATGGCGATCGGCGCCAAGGTCGAGCAGATCGTTGAGCAGGTAAACGCTGGAGGCGCACAGCCCGAAGCTGAGAAAAGCCAGTAGCGCCAGGAGCAGCTTATCCGGCTGATCCCAGACATGACCGGCAGCCAGCGGCACAAAGATCAGGCCGTTTTTGAGCCATTGGTAGAGCCGCAAAGCCTTCATCCAGAGGCGCAGCGATTTTTCACGGGAATGGAAGACTTGTTCGACTTCGCAAACGGCTTGCGCTTGTTTGACTAATGACGGACCGGCATTGACCACCAGGGCGCAGCGGGCATGCTTCCAGATGGCGAGATCGACCGGGGCATTGCCTGCATAATCAAAACCCCGTTCGCCATAGCGTTCCACCAGTATCTCAGCCTTATGCTGGCCGGCCAGATTACGCGCGCCATCGGTCGCCAACACGTCATCAAACAGACCGAGATGCGCGGCGATCGGTTCGGCAAATTTTCGGTGAGAGGCCGTGACCAGAATCAAGATTCGTCCTGCAACTTTCTGCTGATGGAGAAAGGTCAGCAATTCCGCATGGTAGGGCAGCGTTTCGATGTCCAAGTCCACGCGCTGGGCAATTTGCGCCTTGAGATGCGCCTTGCCCTGCGCCAGCCAACGTGGCCAGTGCAAGACAGACAGCGGCGATTGCTTGAGTTGGGCCAGCGCTGATTCCAGCAGCAGGTCGGAATTGAGCAACGTACCGTCGAGGTCGATGCAGAGAGGAACCGGTGCGTTCATTGAGTAGAGCTTCCCGCTTTATACACCGTGGTCTTGATAAAAGTGCTATCGCATTGAAATTACGGGGGCGGCAGGTTCAATTGCTTGTTTTTGCAAACCGCGACCCGTTTTTCCCACTAGGCCATCGGCGGCATAACAGGGCGATGTTCGAATTGCGATAATGCGCCCATTTTATTCGTTAATACACCCTAGCGCTGGTTTATCTCCCAACGTGCCTGGTGTGCTATCTCCAGTTACGTCGCTGATCGTGTTCACAGGTCTCTTTGCGCGGGATAGGCAAGCAGTTAAGCCACAGCAGTGATGGCCTTGCGACATATTCCTCTGTCATCGCGCCAAGTTATACTACTTTCCTTGATGAAACCGAACCCTGCCCAGGAGTCCTGACCATGACGACCTTTTCGACTGCAACGCCGACATTCTTTTATTTGCATGGTTTTAATTCCGCTCCCGGCACGGATAAGGCGCAGGCATTACGGGAGGCTTTTCCCACCGCTGACATCCATGAACCTGAGCTTCTTTACCATCAACCCGGTTGGTTTGCGCCACTGATCGATCAAGTGCGGGAGATCCTGCGCTCTCATCCCGTGATCCTGACCGGCACCTCCCTCGGCGGATTCACGGCGCTGCAACTGGCCCGCCGCCTGGAGTTAAAAGCGCTGGTCGCCAATCCGGTCGTATGGGCGCAGTACATGGCGCATCCCGTGGGTCCACAAACAAATTTCAAGACCGGCGATCAGTACGTCTGGACCCTGGAGCATGTGACTGAATTGACGACGCTGGAGAACGCCGAGCCTGAAGCGACATTGCACCCTGGGCAGGTAATCGCGGCATTAGGCCACCGGGACGATCTCATCGACCTACCACGCACAGCGGCTTGGTTTACAGAACGCCAACAGGCGGTTTGGTGGTTCGATGATGATCACCGATTCAGCGTTGGGTTTCGCGCCGCTTTGAAGGAGTTTCAGGCGTTTCTTACTGCAGATTAAGCGGGGTGGCTGCGAAATCGGATGTGGCGAATACCCCATTAATCCATAATCCTATGGTAAGCATCTCGGGGCGCCGAACAATTCTACTCATTGAACTGCATGTGCAAAATCGGAGTCACCACGGCGACGATTTATTGAACTCTCAGGAGAACCTATGCACAACATCCTGATTATTGGCGCAACTTCTGCGATTGCCGAAGCCACTGCCCGCCGATTTGCGGCAACCGGCGCACGTTTTTACCTGGTCGGACGCAATGCGGAACGGCTGGCGGCTATTGCTGGCGATGTGGAAATCCGCTCAGGCCAACCCGTTGCTCAAGAAAGCCTGGACCTGGACCTCATCGCCGAACATCCTGCGTTGTTGGCGCGCGTTCATCAGTCGCTCGGCCACATTGACATAGCGTTGATCGCTCATGGCGTATTGCCTGATCAACAGGCTTGCCAACAATCGGTCACGACCACGCTGGCAGCGATACACACCAATGCGCTTAGCGTGATCAGCCTGGCGACGCTATTAGCTAATGACTTTGAAGCGCGCCAACGCGGCACCTTGATCGCTATCAGTTCCGTTGCCGGCGACCGAGGTCGGCAAAGCAACTATGTCTACGGGGCCGCCAAAAGTATGGTTAATCTCTTCCTGCAAGGACTGCGCAATCGGTTAAGTCGCAAGGGCGTCCAGGTGATCACCATCAAACCCGGATTCGTCGATACGCCCATGACGGCCGCCTTTGAGAAAAAAGGCATGCTGTGGGCGCAGCCGGATCAAATCGCTCAAGGTATCGTCGCCGCCGCCGACCGGGGCCGCAATGAAGTCTACTTGCCCGGGTTCTGGCGCTGGATCATGCTGATCATCATCCATATCCCGGAAAGTCTGTTTAAACGCCTGAAACTGTAATCACCCCATCGACCCGAGCCTCTCAACCTGACCACCTTACCCCTCTCCTGGCTGTTGATTCTCGGCGGGCTGATCGCCTTCGCGCCGATGTCAATTGACATGTACCTGCCCGGTCTGCCCGCCATCGCCGCCGATTTTGGCGTCGCGACTTCTGCCGCCCAATTCACCTTGACCAGCTTTTTTATTGGGTTGGCGCTCGGTCAAGCCCTTCATGGACCGTTAGCCGATCGCTATGGCCGCAAGCCGCCGCTCTATGTCGGCCTGGCGCTCTACATCGCGGCTTCAATCGGTTGCGCGCTGGCGACCGATATCGTCACGCTGATCGGGTTGCGTTTTGTCCAAGCTGTAGGCGGTTGCGCCGGGATTGTCATCTCCCGCGCCATCGTGCGCGATTGCTGTGCTCCTCTGGCCGCCGCACGGGTATTTTCGCTCCTCATGCTGATCATGGGACTGGCGCCGATTCTTGCACCCTTCATTGGCGGCTGGATTCTCTGGTTTGCGGGCTGGCGCGCCATTTTCGCAGTGCTGGCGCTCTTCGGACTCGGCTGCCTGTTCGCCGTCTGGCGCTTATTGCCGGAAACGCGCCCGGCGAACACCATCGGCAGCACGGGGATCGGCGCGGCGTTACGCGTTTATGGGGAATTGCTGGTTGACCGCCCATTCATGGGTTATGTCCTAAGCGGCGGATTCGCGCACGCCGGAATGTTCGCCTATATCACCGGTTCGCCCTATGTCTTCATCGAATTTTATGGCGTATCGGCGCAGAATTTCGGCTGGCTGTTCGGCTTGAATGCCCTGGGTCTGATTGCCAGCTCTCAGGTCAATCGCCACCTGTTGCTGCATTATTCCACAGACACGCTACTGCGGCGGGCCAATCGCGCAACGGTACTGC
>JAGRHK010000012.1 GCA_020444985.1 Candidatus Competibacteraceae bacterium | reverse complement strand
CCACACCCGGTTGGCTTGGTTGCTGTCATTCCCTGCGACCCCATCCAAATCGCCGTCGCCATCCACATCGCCCAGCGCCATGCTGACGGTCGTGTTACTACCCAGGGACTGACCGGAATCGGTGAAGTGGCCCGCGCCGTCATTCAGCCACACCCGGCTGGCTTCGCCGTAATTCCCTTCGACCAGATCCAAATCGCCGTCGCCATCCACATCGCCTAATACCACGCTCCGGGTCGTGTTGCCGCCCAAGACCTGACCGCTGTCGCTGAACATTCCAAGACCGTCATTCAGCCATACCCGGTTGGCTTGGCCGTAATTCCCTTCGACCAGATCCAAATCGCCGTCGTCATCCACATCGCCCAGCGCTACGCTATAGGTATAGTTACTGCCCAGGGGCTGACCGGAATCGGTGAAGTGGCCCGCGCCATTGTTCAGCCATACCTGGTTCGGTTGACCCCTATTGCCGTCAACAAGGTCGAGGTCGCCGTCATTGTCCACGTCGCCCAGCGCCACGCTTTGGGTCGTGCCATTGCCCAAGGCTTCGCCACTGTCAACGAACAGGCCGCTGCCTCCTCCGACAGCGGCGATGAATTCCCACACCGTACCGCTGAAGCCGGTGTAGCTGAGCTGAATGCGTTCTCCGGGCTTGAAGAGGGCCGTGGGATTAAACGCGATGGTCGCGGAGTCATTACCCGTGAACACGCCTGAATAGCGCGCCGTCTGATGACCCCGCACCATAAAGTTCTGCCCAAAGGTCAGGGATGCGACATCCGTGAACTGCATCGCGACGTTGCTGTCGCGGGCGGCGTTGACGGCGTTGATTGTCGGACTCAGGCTGGGCAAGTCCAGCGTTGGCGCTCCACCCGCGAGCGCGATACCTGTATTGAGCGCAGTGGCGACGGCTAAAGCGAGAGGATGATGACGAAATTGACGGGGAACGGGGTTAGGCAGGTAGGACATGGGGTTATCTCCTTTTTTAATGATTCGGAGGAACACTCGGCAAGCGCCTTGGCAACCACACTACCTTGAATTATCTTTATACCATACTTGTTACTAAAAAAAGTCAAGTCTTTTTTAATTTAAAAAAAAATAATATTTTTTTTTATCTTACATGTTTTTTTACGTTTGATTTAAATATTTCCAATTTTGTCGCGCTTCGGCCAGTTCCGGCGCTAAGGCCAAGGCTTGCCGAAAGGCATGCCGGGCCGCGGCCCGATCCCCGGATTGCCGGTACTGCACCCCCAGATTGTTCCAGGCCCGCCCATGCAGCGGATGATGTTGCAACGCTATCCGATAATGATGGATGGCGGCCGGCGTCTGACCCGCTTGCGCCAGCGCCAGCGCCAAATTGTAATGAGCGGCGGCATCAGGTTGCCGTTGCACCGCCGCCTTGCCGGCGGTTATAGCGGCTTCCAGCCGGCCGAGTCGCCGGTTAATTTCACACAAATTACGCGGATAGCGTCCATTATCGCTATCCAAAGCAACTGCTTTTTCAATCAGCAGGGCTGCCTCGGCGAGCGCGCCCTGGCGAAATGCCCGGATGCCTAGCATATGCCAGGCGGTCGCCGCTGCGGGGGACGCATCAGCCAGGCGCTGGTACAGCGCTTCGACTTTTTCCGGCGAATCCAGAGAGATGAACCGCGCCGCTACGGCGAAAGCTTCATGCTCTTCTTTGCTCTTTCTCTCCGCCGGGAGAGTAGGCGTTTGCTGGGCGGTTTGGTCGGATAATGCTTCCATCCGGCGGGAGGACGTTTGACGAAGCGCGGGTGTTTCCGCAGCATGATCGCCTGGGATCGACGGCTTGGGAAAATCCTGAAATACATCCACCAACCGGCGTGAAAACCCCACGTAGGCCAGTACCCAGCCCTGCACAATCAGGTAGATGACCAGAACCGTGCTTTCCATGCCGGGGATCAACAACCGCTCCCCTTGCGTACCGACGAGCAACGCGCCTTGCAGAGCCAATGTCGCTAACAACAGCATCCGGCCCCGCCGCCAGAGCCAGCGCCAAACTGCCGCCGCTTCCGGTTGTCGATAACACGCGGCGACAATGACGAAGAGCGCGGGCAGGTCTGCCAGCCCTAGGGAGACACCCAGCGGCGTCGCCATCAAGCGCCGGATCAACGCCATGTCGGCGGAGCTTCTGATGAGCGGAAAATACAACAGGAACACCAGAAAGAGATGACGGACGCTGTACGCCATCGTTAGAAGCATCGTCACCGAGGGTTTCAGACACAGATACTGGTCATAGGCGTCAAAGCGGTAAACGATTCGCGCCGTGCGGTCTTTCATGCGGTGGCCCAATCCGCCAACGCATCGCGCACCTGTTCCGCCAGCGTTGACCAATCACCCAATCGGGTCTGCCGAAACAACCGCATGGTCGGGTACCAGGGCGAGTCGTCGCGGTCGGTCAGCCATCGCCATTCGCCTTTGACCGACAGCAGCACCCACACGGGTCGCCCCAGCGCCCCGGCCAGATGGGCGATCATCGAATCCGAGGAAATGATCAGATCCAAACCGGTGATCAGGGCGGCGACCTCGCGCAAATCAGCATCCCCTAAATCCTGAATCGGCAAGTCTGTCTCGGCGATCTGCTCCATGCCAGCATGGCGTTGCAATTGCACCCACTGGAGATCCGGGACCGCGAACAACGGCGCAAGGCGGGCCAGCGGAATGGAGCGGAGGTGGTCCTGACCAAAGCCGGGATTGCCCTGCCAAGCGATGCCGACGCGCCGGCCGGGCGGCAGACGGCTCAGCCGCTGTTTCCAGATCGTGCGCAGATTCGCCGGCAGAGACAGGTACGGCGTGCGGTTCGGGATCGTATCAATCCGGGTCTGAAACCAGTAGGGCAGATCCATCAGCAACGTATAACTCTGAGCCGGCGGCAAAGCTTGCTTGGGCAGGACGAAGGCATCGATGCCCGGATAATCGGCCAGCAACTGGGCCATGGGCGGGATGGTCGCCAGGGTCACGCGCGCCGGCTGGGCGCGTTCGATCAGCAGGTCGAGATAGCGAATGAATTGCAGCGTATCGCCCAGCCCCTGTTCCGTGGCGACAAGGAGATGTTGACCATTGAGCGCGCCGCCCTGCCACTGCGGAATGCCGAATTCCCGGTCGAAATCCCGTCCCCGCCCGTTCCAGCGGTGACAATACTCGGCCCAGCCCTGAACGAAATTTCCTTGCTTCAGATAATTCATGGTGCGGTTATAACGCACCTTATGCAGGGTCGCCATGCCTTCCAGACTCAGTTCGACGCGGTTTTCGCCGCGCTGCCGACCGGTCGCCGCCAGCGCAGCGATGGCTTGATCGAAGGCGGATGCTGCCTCAGACAAGCGATTGATGCAGTCCAGCGTCAGCCCCAATTCATTCCATGCGCTACTATCGCCGGGGTTCTGGCGGGTGACCGCCTCCAGCAAGGCGATCGCGGCCTCGGGCTGCAAGGTATCGCGTAACAAGCTGCCCTTGAGGGTTAGCAGTTCCACGGTCTCCGTGGTCCGGCAGAGGGCTTCTTCCAGGGCCGCCAGCGCCGCCGGGTAATGACGTAGCCCCTGCTCGGCCTGGGCGAGCAACGACCACCCCAGCACCGCCGCTTCCGGGTTGAGTCGAAGCGCCCGGCGGGCGGCGCGGCGGGCCGCAACGCTGTTGTTCAGCAACAGTTCTATCCGGGCTAGATTCAACCAAGCTTTGGCGTAGCCAGGCCGATGACGCACGGCCTCGCGGTAAGCAGCCCGGGCCAATGCTGGCTCCTGCTGGCTCAGCAGCGCGTTGCCGAGATTGTTCCAAGCTTCGGGGTAGCCGGGATCGAGGCGCAGCGCAGCGCGCCCGGCCTGCTCGGCGGCAGAATAATCACCCTGTCGGTGACAGGCCAGGCTGAGATTGTTATGGCGCGAGGCGGTGTCCGAGTCGTGCGCGACCGCTTCCTGGAAACAGGCGACGGCGTCAGCATGGCGTTGTGCGCTCAGGTACAACTGTCCCAAGCCATCGTAGCCCAACGCCAAGCCCGGCCAACGGCGAATCATTTCGCGAAAGGCCGACTCAGCGCCGGCCCGGTCACCGGCTTGAAGACGCTCACGAGCGAGCGCCATGGCGGATGAAGGATCGATCGGGCTGGATTGACAGCGCCGGGCGGTCGGCGTTTGTTGACTCACGAGGACTCTCCCCGCAGGCGGCGTATGCCCGCTGCAATCACCTCCGGCGTCAGCGCCTGGCCGTCATAGGCCAGTTTGCGGTAAAGATCGCCAGTCAGCCATTTTTTCGCGAAGAACAGCACATCCTTGATTTTGATGAATTCCAATTCGGGATTATCGCCCAACCCGGTGCTGGCTCCACCCGGTTCATGTTCCCCAAGCGCATCACCCACCCGCCATACTTGCCAGCCCCGTTCCCGAGCGGTCAGGCAATAATCCACGTCGCTGCAAATGAACTTCAGATTACGATCCAGCAGACCGATTTCCTCAATCATCTCCCGGCGCAGCAACAGACAGACGCCATTGATCCAGTGTAGCCGCTCGTCATAGCGGAGCGCGTCGACCGGCGCGACCCGGTGTCGCCCCCAGGGAAAGGATTCTAATCCGCCGCCTTTCGCCAGATTTTGGGGATGGCCTTTGATCATTTCAATCGGGCCGGCAATCCCACAACGGGGATGCCTTTCCATGAAGCGCCATAACCGCTCTACGGCGTCCGCTGCCAGGTACATATCCTGATTCAGCAGCAAGATAGCCGGGCAGTCGGTCGCGAGAAAGCGGCGGATACCCTCATTCGCCGCCGCCGTAAAATAGATATTGTCTTCATTGTTATCGCGCACGAACACGTCGACCGGCTGCGTCTGCTGCTCCAGGCAGGCCAGACACTGACGGAGCTGCTCCGGTTTCCGATAGGCCGGGATGATAACGGGGATGGTCGGTAAGGCGCTGGAATTGCTTGCTTGCGTTGCGCTGCTGATCAAGGGTCGATCGCTGCTCAGCGCGAATGGCGCTGGATTCACTGACAAGAATGGGTTGATTCCCACACTGGAATCTGTGTCGATGGGGTCGTTACCCATTATCTTGGAAGGATTGAATTGAAAAATATTTTTTATAATTTTAGCAGGGCGATATAGCTCACTGCGAGAAACAAAAGCAATCCGCACTTGCTCATATAAAATATGATCTTTCAAAAGCAAGTCAATTAAATTAATACATTCTTCGGGTGTACTGAATTGAGGAAGATGATTGCCAAATAATAAAGAGGCGGGTGGATTTTTTTCACTAATACAGAGCGCTCCACAAAAGGCCGCTTCCAGTATTCGTCCTTTAAATTGGTAATAAGTAGCGCCAGAAGTATTAAATGACTCAGAAAAATTAAGTACGATTTTTGATCGGCGCAGGTATTCACAAAGCTCCATAATCGATAATGATCTTGTTTGACCTCCAACATAAGTGATCGAAAATCCGGCCTGCCTTATCTTGGACAGATATTCTTTTCTTTTCCCTTTGCGAAGATCTCCGTAAAACAATATATCAATATCTCGATTATTGTTTTCATAGAAATACCATTTCTCATGTCCCTCCAGAGGAAAAAACAGCGCTGGTATATTACATTCTTGGTATTTTAAAGCGCTCAATGGACAGGCTGTTAATACCATTTCAAATGGACCATTTTCCAAAAAATCCAAATTTTCTTTCCTAAAAACAACATCATCAAATAATAACGCATAAATCTTTCTACATTGAATTTCAGAATAAAATTTTCTAAAATGTTGATAAAAATTGGTATGTTGCTTATGTAGCCTTTCAATGCCTAAGAAAATAAACGAAATCCCTTCATGATCAACAAAATCATTAATAAATTTAGATAAATGATCAATGTGGTCTAACTTTTTAATCAACTCAGTTAAGTAAATAATTTTGTGAACATTAAATACCTCTGCAAGTGAAGATAATAGATGATCCTCCCAGAGTGGTTTCACCGATAGGCAGACTAATGCTTTTGGCTTCTTTTCATCAGAAAAGACGACATGCTGGCTCTCGATATGCTCATGCTTTGGCGCAACAACCGGCTTGTTACTCGACTGGATGCCAAGCTGCGCCAATTTTTCCGCAGTCAGCGAGGTTTCCATTAAAGACGCCATCAGATGTCCCATGGGGCGCGCTTTGGCAAATCTTGCCAAAGCGCTTTCGGCGCGTTCACTAAAGTGGCCACAGGACAAACTCATGATGGCCTCATTAACAATGTCGCTGGAATGTTCGACATAAGCATCCAAATCGCATGAATAATGACAGCGTTCGGTCAGCAGCAGCGAAGCGTTGTTCAGATGATAGTGGAAACGGCTGTTTGATGGATGGAGCCACTGCGCATGCTGGCGCAGGTTCAGCGCAATCCGGGTGCGCGCCAGCAGTTGTTCCCGATGAAAATGGGCGGTCATGGCCGGCGCCGCATGGACCCGATAGCCCTGTTTTTCCAGGGCGGACAGGATTCGCCGTCGATAAGGCGTCAGACTGCCGGTGAACAAAAAATCGATATCGCGATCAGCATCCGGGCGCATGACAACCCGGCGAAAAGCGGCAATATAGCCGTGGGGCAAATACTCAACGCGACAACCCGGCAGGGCTTGCCGATAAACCGGAACCTGATGCTCGGAAAGGTGCCATACCGCAAGGGCGCGTTCGCTCAAGCGCTGGAAATTATGGTGGCGTTTTACCCAGTAAGCCAAATTGTCATAGTGTACGTCCCTGGGTAAACCAAACGAGGATTCTCTGAAATCGTTAAACGTGTTGCCCGTCAAGAATTCAGTGGCGACGATGATAAAATCAGTGCCCGTATCCGCTAGTTTTAATACCCGTTCGGTGAACTCGTCAGTAAAGTTTTCCAACAGGATATTCAGATGGCCAGGCGCTAATTCTTTTTCAATATCCGCTCGATAACCTGCCAGTTCCAGGCCCTGGCAGATCATGGACAGGGTATCGGCCGTATGGATGCCTGCGCCATGATTTTCATAGATGATTTTAATAGCTTGCATTGCATATAGGACCAGTTGCGCCGATTGTTATGCTAATCTGAATTTATACATTTCCATATCCGTGTTTGCGAATCATTGCATAGCCCTTAATCAACTCCTGAATGCCCTCCTCCAAAGAAAAGGCGGGGCGAAAACCGGTCGCCTCAATCTTGGCGTTCGAGACGAGGTAATTTCGTTGATCGGGATCCTGGCCAATCGGCGCTTCCATGAAAGTAAAGTCCGGCAAATAACGCTGGATGCATTGACAAAGCTCCCATTTGGACAGATTGGCGTCGGACAATCCCACGTTGTAAATTTGACCGCGCATAACCGCAAATCGATCTAGCGCATGCAGAAATACGCGCGTCACATCGCGGACATGCAAATAGTTGCGTTTGAAATGCGCCTCGAACAGCACCAGGGCGCGGTCGGTCACGGCTCGATAGGTAAAATCGTTGACCAGCAAATCCAGCCGCATACGCGGCGACATGCCAAAAACCGTGGCCAAACGAAAACTGATGGCGTTTTCATGTTGCAGCAGCCGCTGCTCGATCTCGACCTTTTCTCGGGCGTACTGGGAAATCGGACGCAACGGCGATTCCTCAGTACATTCATGCTGTTCATCGCCGGTTCCATAGGCGCTATTGGTGGTGGGCATCAGCACCCGCTGGTCGGGCGACAGCCGATCCAGCATCATGCGGATGGCGTCCACATTGACCGAATGCGCGCCGACCGGATCGCGAGCGCAGGCCGGCGCGCCGACAATGGCCGCCAACGGGATAATGATATCTGCCTGAGTCAGCAAGGCGCGCAATGTCGATTCCGCACGAATATCAGCGTTGACCACCGTAAACGCGGGATGCGCACAGACTGCGGCCAGACTGTTTTGACGATAGAGAAAATTATCCAGCACCCGCACGCGGTAACCCTGCGCCAGCAGTTCTGGAACTAGAATGGAACCCAGATAACCGGCGCCGCCGGTAACGAGAATGGTGTCGCTCATGCGCTGAATGCTCCTCAGATATTCTATAAACACGGTCGTGCGGGCCGCGTCGCCCAAGGGCGCTGGGGCAATAATCGCCGGGCTTGCTGGTAATCATCCGGAACCCCAATATCGATAAAAAAAGCCTCGCTGCGAAACGCCCACACGGCTCGTCCCATCGCCAGCCAGCCGGGAATCAGTTCCTGCTCCAGGGAAACCGGTTGCTGCGGGATATCCACCAGGGGATGTTCCAGCAGATACACACCGCCGTTGATCCAGCCATCTTCCACCGCGCTGCCTGTGTTGAATTGGAAAATGCGATCCGTGGCATCCAGGACCAGGGCGCCAAATCGCGCACCGGCCGGTTGGCGGCGGCAGGCCAGCGTCAGGTCGGCCTGGCGCTTACGGTGCGCGGCCAGCATGGCGCTGGCGTCGACGGCAAACAGGGTATCGCCATTCATGACGAACACCGGATAGTCGTCCCGCTCCAGTTGCTGCAAGGCCCGGAGCAACCCGCCGCCGGTGCCCAGAGGGGTCGATTCTATGGCATAGTCGATCCGCGCGCCCCGGTAGTCATCGCCCAGTTGCCCGACAATCATTTCCCAGCGATAGCCCACGGCCAGCACGAAGCGGCGGATACCTTGTTCGATCCAGAAGTCCAGCAAGTGAGTCAGGAAAGGCCGCCCCGCGATATCCGCCAGCGGCTTGGGGCGATCGGCGACGGCTGGACGCAGGCGCTGGCCCTGACCACCGGCCAGCACGACCGCAGTCTGGATGTGCATGTGGGTCATCAGCCGGACCGGGTTAATAGCTCATGGGCGATGTCGTCGCCAACCAAAGCGTGGCAAGCCGCTTCAACCTGATGAAAGAGTGATTCGGCATTCGCTAGCGGGCTGGCGTCCAACGTCAGCACAATCGCATTGATTCGCTGGCACCCCATTTCGGCGCACTCCAGCACGTCCAGCGCCAAGGCGTCTTCGGTCAGGGTGGAGCGTTCCACATAAGCCCATTGCTTTCCAGGGAAACTTTTGAAGTTGAACGCGCTGGCATCAATATTCGATTTATTGAAACAGAAACCCGCAAGCACCGGATCTTGCATGGGCGCTATTTTTTCATGCTTCAGATAGTCGTCCAGTTCATCCTGAAAGGCGCTGCGTGAACATGCTGGCCAATCGTCAAGACCGTAGCCGAGCGCCTCCGCTATATCGATCAAGCCAAGGGCGCGCGCCATCGCGATGTGCCGGGGGTGCAGATGGGTCAGCCAGTCGCCAAGAATGCCATGATCCTTGCGGTAGTTGTGTTGGTGATAGGTCAGCAGGTTGCGGTGGTCGATGGGCGCCCAGATGGCGTGCGCTTCCTCTGCCTCGATGCCCAGACCAAGCTGGCGTCCCACCCATTGTAGGCTACCGACCGGATCGGCAATGATCGACTCCCAGCGCAGCTCGGCGTAATGGCGGCGACAATCCAGATATTCGCGCCAGTACTTGAGCTGATGGCGTATCAGACCCTCGCAAACGCGCAGGTCGGTGAGCTTGTTCAGCGCCATCTCGCGCCGCAGGATGTTCTCGTCGGCTTCGGGGATAAAGCGTTGAAGGTACTCGCTGGTCAGGGCATTAAACGAATGAACAGCGGAATTGAGCATATCCAGGGGATGACGAAGTGTGGCAAAGCGTTGATGCTCAATGTAGTCCGGCTCGTTAGTCCAGCGGCGTGGCGTTTCATGTGAATGGTAGATGCTGTAGTACTCGAACAGCAGTCTGGGATGCTGGGTGACCAACAAGAAGTCGCCATGACCCCGGCAGCCGATGTATTTGCGCACCGCCATACGGGGCTTACCGGGAACCAGCCATTTGGGTCCGCCAACCAACAGTTGAAATTCCCCGTTGAACAGCAATTCGTTACTCAGGCCCGCTCTGGCGAAAACGACAGCGTATGACTTGTTCAGCACATAGGAAAAAAAGGGCATCAGCCGCATGATCGTTTGCTGTTTCGGCGTGCGGGCGAACGCCCGCTGTCGATGATCCAGAATGCGCTGGATCATGGTGATCAGCAGAGAAAAACCCGAGCGGGGCGGGCCAATGACCACGACGGGCGCAATGTTCATGATCCCAAACGGGGGCGTCAATCGAGCGGATAGCCGGCGCTGGCGAAGGTTTCCCCATGAGGCCGCGCCACCAGCGTGTCGAAAGCCGCGCGGTGATGTCGCGGCCAGGCTGCCCGGATGGCTTCGGGCTGACGCGGGGCTTGCGGGCTGCGGTGATTGTTGATGGCGCCTTGCGCGATGAAGCGTTCCAGAATGGTCTCGTTATAAGCGAACCCGCTAACCTTGTGGCAGAAATCGGCCAAGTCATCGACATCCGTCGTGAGCGCTTCCATTCGAAACAGAGGCAGCGGGTATTTGACGAGGTCTTCGGCCTGATCGATCACGGAAAAACAGCTGATCAGAAAGGCGCGATCCAGCGCTGTCGTATAGCGTTGCATATCCAGAACATCGAGCGCTTCCAGACGGGGCAGCACCCGGTCGGCATACATCGTTGCATAATGCTGTTCGAGTTCCACAAAATGTTCTGCACGCAGGATAATAGCGTTGTGGCAGTCGACAAAACCGATGGGGTTCCTAATGAGATTTACGATCGTTATCGACATCTCGTTAAAATCGCTTTTTGCATACAATTCCGCAGGCACGAAGCTATGCACATTACCGTAGGCTGCGGCATCGGGACAAATTTCACGGTAGCGCGCATACAGCGCTTTGAGCGAAGCGCTTTTGACCCATGAAAAAGCTTCTCTGCCGCGTTGCAGCGCGTCAGAATTTACAGTTCCCTTGCCGATGGGGCGCTCAGCTTCAAAGTTTCCCTTTATGATCGAATCAAGCGGGTAAGTGCCATGCGCAACAAATGTTCGCAGGTTCGAGGCGAGAACAAAGCTGATCCAGCGGCTAGCGGACAAGCCATAACAAGTTACGCAAAAATTAGTCGTCATCGTGCAAAAATCAGATTTTTTATCTATAAAAATAAATATACTTTTTTAAAAAAAATCAAGCCCATCATACCAGAGCAAAGATAAGGAAAAAAAGCTAAATCATGGCGGATCATGCGTCTTCTTCTCTTGGCGGACTTTCTGTCATTATCCCGGTTTATAATAGCGCCGCCATGCTGCCGGAACTGATTGAACGCCTCAATCGTGTTTTTGCCAGAGACGCTTTTCCCGTTGAGTTGATTTTAGTAAATGACGGCAGCGAAGACGATAGCTGGCGCGTGATTGTCGGGCTGGCGCAACGCTTCGAAGGGGTGCGCGGCGTAAATCTTGCCCGCAACTTTGGCCAGCATAGCGCCTTGCTTTGTGGAATCCGGCAGGCGCGTCACGCAATCAGCGTGACGCTGGACGATGACCTTCAACATCCGCCGGAAGAAATTCCCAAACTACTTCGCGCCCTGCAGGACGATGTGGACGTCGTGTATGGCTTGCCCATGCATCGACGGCACACGGCGTGGCGCGTGGCGGCGTCGTGGATCATGGTACAAATCGCACGGGCTGGCGGACCCGGCGGCGCTTATCGACCTTCTGCATTTCGTGCGTTTCGCACGCGCCTGCGTGACAAGTTCATTGATGTTGGCGTCAATCGGGTCGCTATCGATGCGCTGCTGGGCCAAAACACAACGCACTTCACCACTGTAGAAGTCGAGCATCATCCACGATTCGCAGGGCATTCTCGCTACGATCTTCGGCGACTCATCCGGTTGGCCGTTGATAATATCATGGCGTTTGGTCTACTCCCGCTGTGGCTTGTCCGCTGGAGTCAGCGACTGCGTTCGCTGGCGAGAGGCGGTGGCCCAAGCACGGATTGCTCCCGATATGTTATTGCCAAGACGACGGAAGATATTTGATCTGTTGATTTCTTTCCTTTCAGCCGCTTTAGCAGTCTTCCAAAGCCATAATCCTCTGATTAACTGGAGATAATAAATTCTACCCCAACGTAGGATTTGGGGTTTTTAATCTTGCTTTGCTATACGAATACGCTCATTTTGCCCTTCTTTCCTGAGAAAGAGAATATAGCCTCCTTCAAGTAATCCTGCTAAGCCAATAAATCCAATTAATATCCACAGTTGTGATGGATTATTTTGTACCACATGCACGATGAGCGCTAGAAGCGCAACAACACATAACAAGACGCCACAAATGGCAATCATTCTGTTGCTCTTTGCTGCTTTATATTGAACAAAATTGGCTAAATTAACCAATGCAAAGATGATTAGAAAGATCGCGCTCGCCATCATTGAAATACTGGATAAATCGATAAGATTTGCTAAAGCTAGCGCGGCTCCAGAGGTAATTAGTAAGCCGATAGGCTGATTCCAAACTTTATGCTCGAAATTTTTAGGAAGTTCTCCTTCAGTCGCAATAGAGTAGCTTAAACGAGCAGAGCCATATAATGTTGAATTGATAGCAGAAAATGTGGCTAATACGGCTGTGATCCCCACGAGTGTAAAGCCAAATTGCCCTAATGTAGGCCGCGCCGCTTCCGCTAAAGCAAAGTCTTGTGCTGCAGCTATTTTATTAGGCGACAATGAGCCAACCACAATGACTGCAATCAATACATAAAGCAATATGACGAATAAGACAGAAATATAGTAGGCCCGTGGGAGGGTGATCTGATAATTTTTTATAGAAGCCGATGTGTTGGCGATAAGCTCAAAACCTTCAAATGCTACAAAAATAATCATTCCCGCACCAACGATTGATAAAAATGAGGGCCAGCTATTTGGTGTGATACGTTGAGGCTCAACAGCACTAAAGCCTATTGCCACAATAAGAATAAGAATAATAAGCTTCAGGGCTACAACATAGATCTCTGTTTTACTGACGATAGCTGCACTGAATAAATTAAGCACAGTAGGTATCACAATGCCTATACTGACTAGGATGTGATTCGTCATGCTTA
>JAGRHK010000129.1 GCA_020444985.1 Candidatus Competibacteraceae bacterium | reverse complement strand
CCATCCGTTCCTGATCGTTGCGCATCGGTTCGAACATCGCTGCGGACAGCACCCGGTCAAAGCGGCGATCGGTGAAAACATCGTTCCTGTCAACCGTGATAACTTGCACATGGTCGAAACCGCGTTCCCGGCAACGCATCTCGATAAATTCCCGCTGTGCGTTGGAACTCGACACCGCCACAATGCGCGAATCCGGATAAAACTCCGCTAGCCACAGGGTCAACGCCCCCCAGCCACAGCCCAGTTCCAGAATGTCCTGATCAAACCCCAGTTCTGCGCGTTCGCAAGTCAGGGCTAACATCGCGGCTTCAGCGGTTTCCAGATCCGTCACTTCCTCGGGCCACCAGCAGGAACTGCATTTCAAGCGTGGTCCCAGGGTTTTCTGAAAAAAGCCAACGGGCGCTTCATCATACCGTTGCTTTGCAGGGTTGCCATGCAGGGCGAGCGGATTTTTTCGCAACTCCGCTTCCCATTGAGACAGCGCCGCTTCCCGCGCCTGATCATCACCCATCATTTTACCCATCCGCATCATCTGCGCACGCAACCGACGCCGAGTCTCGATGCGGATCAACCAGTCAGGGATATAGCCCCGTTCCATTAGATCAGTCATCGCGTTGAGCATCAGCAACCTTCCATCCGGCGATCCCCAGGCTGGCGGTCGATAACGCGCCTCGTGCAGAAAATTGAACCTGGACATGATGCTGATAAATGCACTTACCGCCGCCGTTGTGGTCTTGTTGAAAAGCTCTGTTTATCGTCTTGGAAATTTCCATGCTGCGTATCGTCGTCATTCTTTGTGGAATTCTGCTAGGTTTGCTGGCAACAGCGATCCTGATCGCCAGTAATTACAGCTACGTACTAGCTGGATTACGCTATCTCATAGCCAATCCTTGGGGCATCGTCACCCTGATTAACCTGGGCATTGGCCTGCTCTTCATTGCGGTCTGGTTATGGCTGGTGGAGCCAGTGCGCTGGCGGGCGGCGATATGGATCATCGCTTTGTTCCTGCTCGGCAATGTCGTTACACTGGCATATTTGCTGTGTCGGACTTGTCAGGTGCGACGCTGGTCAGAATTATTTCTGCCCTCTCGTTCCAGCGAGCGGCAATAAGCGGCAACCGCAGCAGGCCAACGCCGGTCGATGCGCCGACCATGACCCGCGACTTTGTCGCAGCCCTTGGACAATAGACAGAACAGAACAGCGGTGTCGAAGAATGATTTATCCTCGCTCATGCGCTTCGAGCCGGTCAAACTTGAAATCGGCGGGAAGCCGTCCGCGATATTTTCTTAACCGGGCCAGCAACTCGTCCGTTCCAGGCTTTGCCCTGATTGCAAAGGCGCGTTCTCTAGCAACCTCAATTTCAATGTGATCGCCCTCCTTGAGATGCAGCGCCTCGACAACCGATGCAGGCAGGCGAACCACCAAACTATTGCCCCACTTTGCGACTTGCACACAACCTCCTCATAGGCTTGGATATACAGCAATGATTGTATATCTGTCACCTTCAGGATTCGCCGTTTGAAATCGCTTCCAGGGTTGACGCAGTTGGCGCAACGTCAAGCGGTTTCCAGGTGAGTAACTCGCAGTTGCAAGCGGCGCTGGCCTTGCCACTCATTCACATCGAGCTGATAGGCGATGCGCACCCGCGCCGTTCCCGGAGTAAAGGCGGCGACCTGGTTAAAAGCGACGGCTTCCAGCCTGGAACCGTTATCTGGCAGGCACAGAGACAGCTTTAAATGCTTCTCCTTCATAACCTGGTGAGATAGCACGTCGAATACCCCATCGAATAGAGGTTCGGGAAAACCTTGACCCCAAGGACCGCCCTCTCGCAAAAGCTCGGCAATCTCCAGGGTCAATTCGTCTGGCGCCAACTCGCCATCGCTCAACAATCGGCCATGCAGATCATCATCGCTCAGCCAGCGACGAGTCTCCGCATCGAACGCCTGGTTGAATGCGTCAAAATGCTCTATCGCCAGCGTCAATCCCGCCGCCATGGCGTGGCCGCCAAAGTGACTGATCAATCCCGGATTTTGTGTCGCGATCGCCGCCAACGCATCACGCAGGTGCATTCCGGGCACCGAACGCCCGGAACCTCTGATGTTACCGTCTCGATCAGTGGCGAACACGATAACCGGCCGATTCAGCCGTTCCTTCAAACGCCCGGCAATGATTCCAACCACGCCCTGATGCCATTCAGGATCAAACAGGCATAAGCCAAACGGCAGCTCGCTCATATCCGGCGCAAGCCGGTCAATCCGCGCCAGCGCCTGGGTTTCCATTTCCGCAGTGAGTTCGCCCCGTTGCCGGTTGATTTCGTGCAACCGGTGGGCAATCTTGCGGGCAACCGCCAGATCGTCGCTGAGCAGGCACTCAATACCCTGGTTCATATCTTCCAGGCGGCCGGCAGCGTTCAGCCGAGGACCGAGATAAAACCCGACGTCGCCCGTACTCAAACGATCGCGTGGGCGACGGGTGACCTCGCACAGAGCGGTAATGCCGGGGACACAATAGCCTTGGCGAATGCGGCGCAGTCCCTGTTCCACCAAAATACGATTCTGGTGGTCCAGACGCACCACGTCCGCTACCGTGCCAAAGGCGACCAAATCGAGAAACTGGGCAAGATTCGGTTCAGCCAAGCGGCGTTCCGTAAACCAGCCGACCTCGCGCAATCGCGCCCGCAGCGCCATCATGACATAAAAAATCACACCCACGCCGGCAATGTTCTTGCTAGGAAATGCATCGCCTGGCAGATTGGGATTCACAATGACTTCCGCAGGCGGCAATTCCGAACCCGGTGCGTGATGATCGGTAATCAGTACTTTCATGCCGAGCGTTTGCGCGGCTTTGACGCCCGCATGACTGGAAATGCCGTTATCGACCGTGATCAGCAAATCCGGTTGGTCCTCAGCGGCGATCGTGACAATTTCCGGCGTCAGACCATAGCCATGCGCAAAGCGATTCGGCGCCCGGTAACCCACCCAGGCCGCACCCATCGCCCGTAACGCCCGGACCGCCAGCGCGCAACTGGTCGCGCCATCGGCGTCGAAATCGGCAATAATCAGCAGGCGCCAGCGCTCGCGCAAGGCGATGTGCAACAAATCAACCGCCGGCTCCATATTCAACAATGCCGTCGGCGGCGTCAGCAGTCGCAACTCTCGTTGCAGCTCTTGGGGAAAACGCACCGCACGGGCGGCGTAAATACGTTGCAGCAAGGGCGGCGCCGGCAAATCGTTGCACGGTTCGCCCATACGCCGGACAATGGATTTATGCATGGGGATTGATCGGATCGTTCAATTTTTAAGCGTTCAAATTCATATGATTTTAACTCCAGAAAGAATAATGTCATTTTTTCCTGTTCCAATTTTCCGGTAACTCCTGATTGGACCTCTTACTCAACAGGGAATTGATGTGGAGTTTCTAGATTCATCATTGTCGGGCCTGCGACAAATCTCTGTTAAATCCAGTATGATTTGCGGGTTCGCACCGGATAAAAAGGAAACAGCGTGTTCGATCTGATCAAGGCTGGCGGTTGGCTGATGGCGCCGATTCTGGCCTGCTCGTTTGCGGCGGCGCTCATTATCTTCGAGCGGTTACTGGCCTTGCGCCGGGCGCGAGTGCTACCGGAACAACTGCTGGCCGTCCTGCGCCAATGGATCGAATCAGGCGCAGTCCACCCGGTGGATATCAAAGCGTTACCCCTTAACTCGCCACTGGGCCGCATCGTTGCGGTTGGACTGGCGAATCGTTGCCGGAGCCGGGATATTCTTCGCGAACGGATCGAGGATATTGGCCGCCATGTTGTGCATGAACTGGAACGGTTCCTCAACACGCTGGGTACGATTGCCGCCATCAGCCCATTACTGGGCCTGCTCGGCACGGTCGCGGGCATGATCAAAATCTTCCAGATCGTTTCCGTCCAGGGCAATAGCAATTTCAGCTTGCTTTCGGTGGGTATCGCCGAAGCATTGATAACGACCGCCGCTGGCCTGACGGTAGCGATTCCCAGTCTGTTGTTCTATCGTTACTTCCAGGGTCGCGTGGATGAACTGGTGGTGCAGATGGAACAGGAGACGCTGGAATTGATTGACGTACTTGATAATCAGACATCCAGCCCACAACTGGCCGAATCTTTGACTACCCCCACTCCCGAGAACACGGATGAATTTCCGCCCCCGCCGTCGCCGTGAGGCTCCGGAACTCAATCTGGTCCCCATGATTGATGTCGTGTTGGTGCTGCTGATTTTCTTCATGATCGCCACCAGTCTGCGGCATGAATCGGAACTGGAAATTAACCTGCCTGAAGCTTCGGGATCGCCCATGCCCAGCGATGTAGCGCCGTTGGAAGTCAGTATCGACGTGCAAGGTCGCTACTCTATTCATGGCGTTCAAGGACAGTTGCTGGACTCGACGGCTGGCGAGGAAGCATTAAGAGAGGCGCTCCGGCAAGCATCTCGTGGACAACCTTTGCCGCTGATCATCAGCGCCGATGGTCGAACGCCTCACCAAGCGGTCGTAACGGCGCTGGATATTGCCGGACAACTGGGTCTCCGGCGCATCGCCATCGCGACCCGCAACGCACTGGAAAAAGCGCCTCTGCCTCCAGCGCCGGAATCCTCCTTATCGTTGCCACCGGACCCGTAACCATGACCTGGCTGGATCGTTATGGATATTCGCTCAATCTGGTCGCGGTCCTGCTCTGGCCGCTCAGCTTGCTGTTCAGTACGATAGTGCGCGTGCGGCGCCGACTGTACGCATGGGGGATATTGAAAAGCGCAGCGATAGCGGCCCCGGTCATCATTGTCGGCAACATCAACGTGGGCGGCACGGGTAAGACGCCGCTGGTCGCGCGCTTGGTCGAGGTCTTACGGAAAGCGGGTTATCAGCCCGGCGTGGTCAGTCGGGGTTATGGCGGTCAATCCAAGCAATGGCCGCGTCATGTCACTGCCGACAGCAATCCGCGCGAAGTCGGCGATGAGCCGGTTCTGTTGGCGCAACGCTGCAATTGTCCTGTGGTCGTGGGGCCGGATCGCGTCGCAGCGGCGCGGACGCTGATCGCCACCTACCCATGTAACGTCGTCATCAGCGATGACGGCTTGCAGCATTATCAACTGCATCGCGACATCGAGATTGTGGTCATTGATGGTGCCCGCCGGTTGGGCAATGGCACATGTCTGCCCGCCGGCCCGCTACGCGAACCCCCTTCCCGCCTGCGCACTGTCGATTTTATCATTGGCAACGGCGCGGCGAACGACGGCGAATATCTAATGAGCCTGCGCGGCGAGACTGCATTGAATCTACAAGATCCCTGCATCACGGTGGCGTTACCCGGTTTTCGCGGAAGCATCGTTCACGGCGTGGCGGGCATTGGCAACCCGAAACGTTTTTTCAACTATCTGCGCCACGCTCACTTGCGATTAATCGAGCATCCCTTTCCCGATCATCACCTGTTTCGACCGGAGAACCTGCGCTTTGCCGAGGATTTTCCTGTGCTGATGACGGAAAAAGATGCGATAAAATGTCGTACCTTCGCCAGCGACGATTGGTGGTATGTGCCGGTCAGCGCGCACCTGGACCCGGAATTCGAGGAACGGCTGCTCAAGCGGCTGGCGACCATTGCCATGGCCAGAGGGATACAATGCGGGACTCTGGAGCGCAGGCGCAAGATCGTTCCCGCTCAAGCTGGCGTTTCCCAGTCATAACGAGGTAACAGGATGGATAAAAAGTTGTTGGATATTCTGGTGTGTCC
>JAGRHK010000128.1 GCA_020444985.1 Candidatus Competibacteraceae bacterium | reverse complement strand
AAACCGGGCTTGAGATGCCTGAAAAACCCACCTGGGATTTCATCAAGGACGCTGCCCGCAAGTTGACCGACAAGCCCAATGAAGTCTATGGCATTTGCCTGCGCGGCAAGCCGGGTTGGGGGGAAAACATCGCGTTCCTGACTGTGATGGCCAACGCCTACGGCGCTCGCTGGTTCGATATGGACTGGAAACCCCAGTTCGACAGTGAAGCCTGGAAGGCGACGATCACCGACTACGTCGCACTCATGAAAGAAGCGGGGCCGCCCAATGCATCGGCCAACGGCTACAACGAAAACCTTGCCCTGTTCCGGTCCGGCAAGTGCGCAATATGGATTGATGCAACCGTGGCGGGCCGGTTCGTGACCGACGCGGATTCCAGCGTGGCCGACCGAGTCGGCTTCGCGCTCGCGCCGAACAAGGGCTTGGGCAAGAGCGCAAGCTGGCTCTGGAGCTGGGCGCTGGCGATTTCCACGGATTCCGACCATAAGGATGCGGCGAAGCAATTCGTGCTCTGGGCCACCTCGAAGCACTATCTGGAGCTAGTTGCTGCGCAGAAAGGCTGGTCCAACGCGCCTCCGGGCACCCGCACCTCGCTGTACGAGAACCCTGAGTACCAGCAACTACCTTTCGCAAAAATGACGCTCGCTTCGATGCAAGCCGCCGATCCACACCATCCGACCGTCGAAGAAGCGCCCTATACCGGCATTCAGTTTGTCGCGATCCCGGAATTCCAGAGCATCGGCACCGCAGTAGGTCAGCGGTTTGCCAAAGCGTTGGAAGGGTCCATCACGGTCGATGAGGCGCTCGCCAACGCGCAATGGGTGACCGAGAAGGTCATGGAACGCACCCGCTTCCTTGAACAATAACGGCCATTTTTCCACGCACGGAGCGCGGTTGTCCCGTGGACCCGATTCCCATGAATTGAAACCAAAAACAAAGATGTTGAGGAGAAAAGCATGACCAATGCCACCGTTGATCAAACCCCTTCCATCGCCGATATGGACGACGAACTGCTCCCGGTGCCGCAACACAGACTGCATGGACCCGGCCATTTCCTTGGCCTGTATGCTTCCGAACATGTTGCCGCGACGGAGTTTGTCATTGGCGCCGCCTTCGTGGCGCTGGGCGCAACCATCTGGGATATTCTAATTGGCCTGCTGATTGGCAATACGCTCGCCACGTTGAGCTTTTGGCTCATCACCGCGCCGATCGCGACCAAAACGCGGCTCAGTCTCTACACCTATCTCGATCGAAACATGGGCGAAAAATTCTCGCGGTTTTACAATGGCGCGAATGTGCTCATCTTCCTGGCGATTTCAGCGGCCATGATTACCGTGTCGGCGACAGCGGTTCGAGTGCTCTTTGATATTCCGCCACAGATTTATCCGTATCCGACGAACGTCTACTTCATGCTCATCGCAGCTTCGTGCAGCGTGATCGCGGTGCTGGTGGCCTACTATGGTTTCAATGTGCTGAGCGAATTCGCCAGCATTTGCGCGCCATGGCTGATGGTCATGTTCACGGTCGGCGGCATGGTGCTGATCCCCTCGTTGAACGAAGCCCTGACCGGTTACACCACCTTGTCCAGTTTCTCCGATTTCGTGAATTTAGCGGGAACGACCGTATTTACGGGCATTAATACGCAAGGAGAACCCGGGATCGGATTATGGGAAGTGATCGGCTTTGCCTGGGCCGCAAATACGTTCGCGCATTTTGGCCTGATCGACATGGCGCTTCTACGCTACGCCAAAAAGCCGATCTACGGTCTTTGCACCGGGACCGGCATGATGTTTGGCCATTATGTTGCCTGGATATCCGCAGCGCTCATGGGAGCGGCGACGGCGGCCATCATGAAAACCAGCATCGCCATTGTTTCACCCGGTGATGTGGCTTACTATGCGCTGGGCGCCACGGGTTTTGTGATCGTCATTGTTGCGGGATGGACAACGGCCAACTCGAATCTCTACCGCGCCGGTCTAGCGGCTCAGGCGGTTTTCCCGCACACCTCACGCCAACGGGTCACGCTGATTGTCGGGGCTGCGGTGGTGATCGGTAGCTGTTTCCCATTCGTCTATCGCAGCATTCTGCCGCTGCTGACTTATGCGGGACTGATCCTGGTGCCCATCGGGGGCATTGTCTTCGCCGAACAGCATCTCTTCCCACGACTGGGGTACAAAACTTACTGGTTCCGCCTATCCGGCGTTAAGGACAATGTTCCGGCGCTGAAGACCTGGGCGATCGCACTGGTATTTGGCTTCGGATTGAACTTCATCAATATCATTCCGTTCTTCTACCTGTTCCTGCCGACATGGCTGCTCTCGGTCATCTGCTACACCCTTTTGGCGAAGTCGGCGGGCGCGGATAAGAGCTATCCCGAAGCCGAAAAGCGGGAGGAGGAATTCAATAAAGCCGTTGCGGAGTATCATGCGCAACTGGCGGTGCAGGAAAGCCATCCCCATGTCAAGGACACTTCCCGTTTGACCAAGGGAATTCGGGCAGTGTGGATCTTGATCGGATTGGTGCTACCGCTCATTCTCGGCTGGCGCGTCCTGTTCAACAGCCCGGATCTTTACGAGTACTACGTCAATCGCGAGTTGTTTTATAACCTGACCATCTGGTGCACCGTCATCTACTTCGTGTTTGCCTGGTGGGATCTGAAGCGTTCGAAATCGTTCCAGGCAGGTTAATAACATCAACCGATCCGCCATCGCCAAACCCCGTCGTCTTTAAATTTTAGAGGCGACGATACGGAAGAGGGCGGATCGCTCCCCGCCTTTTCATGACCACGATCCCCGCTGGCTTTGCCTCCATACCGCCCAGGCGAGCCGCCACCCCCCCGTACCCCGTCATTCCGAAGGTTTTCAAATCATGACCAAAACAACAACCCAACCACTGAATTCAAACAACCTGAAACAGCTTGCGCCCGAGGTGCGGACGCCCGGCTACGACCGCGCCGCAGTGGCCCAGAGCATCGTCCACATTGGCGTTGGCGGCTTTTACCGCGCGCATCAAGCCGTGTATCTGGACGACCTGCTGCAGCAACCCGGCAACGCCGACTGGGGCTATTGCGGGGTCGGATTACTTCCTCACGACCGGGGTATGCGCGATGCCCTGTTGCCTCAGGAGGGGCTTTACACGGTGGTAGAGCGTAGCGCCGCCGGCGATCAGGCCCGGGTGATCGGCTCATTGCTGAATTATCTTTACGCCCCCGACGACCCCGAGGCGGTGCTGGAGAAAATGGCTTCCCCGGATTGTCGGATCGTGACCCTGACCATCACCGAAGGCGGTTACTACGTCAACGAGGGTACCGGGGAATTCAACGCCGATCACCCGGACATCATTCATGATCTGCAAAATCCCCACCGCCCCCGTTGTTCTTTTGGCTATCTGTTGGAGGCGCTGGATCGACGCCGCCAGCGGGGTTTGGGGCCATTCACGATCCTGTCTTGCGACAATCTGCAACACAATGGCGCCGTCGCCCGGAACATGCTGCTGGCTTTTGCCGAGCGCCGGGAGCCGGCATTCGGTCGCTGGTTGGCTGAGCATGGCGCATTTCCCAACAGCATGGTGGACCGTATTACTCCCGCCACCACTGATGCCCATCGGGCGCTGGTGCGGGAACGCTTCGGCATTGAGGACGCTTGGCCGGTGGTCACCGAACCTTTCATGCAATGGGTGATCGAGGATCACTTCCCCACCGGCCGCCCCGCCTGGGAGCAGGTAGGCGCGCAGATGACCCACGATGTCCTGCCCTACGAGAAAATGAAAATGCGGCTGCTCAACGCCAGCCATCAGGCCATATGTTATATTGGCATGTTATTGGGTTACTCGTTTACCCACGAAGCCATGGCGGATCCCCAAATCCGCAAGCTGGTGCAAACCATGATGGATGTGGAAGTCACCCCGTTGTTGTCTCCCTTGCCGGGCGTCAGTCTGGAGGACTATAAGCGCACCCTGATCGAGCGCTTCAGCAACCCCACCATCTGCGATCAGTTGCACCGTATCGGCGCTGAAAGTTCGGCGCGGATGCCCAAGTTCATACTGCCCTCGATTCTGGAGGAACTATCCCGGAACGGCCCGGTGAAATTGCTAAGCTTTACCGTGGCGGCTTGGTTCCGGTATCTAGCCGGCGGCAACGATGAGCAGGGTCGCGCCTTGCCGACCGTGATCGATCCACTGGCGGGTCCGCTACAGGAGCAAGCCCGGCGCGGGGGGCGAGAACCGGAGGCGGTGCTGAGCTTGACGGAGATCTTTGGCGAGACGCTGCCGCGCTCGTCGGCCTTCGTGGACGAAGTGCGCCGGGCCTTGCACCGCTTTTACGACCAGGGCGCCCGAGCCACTCTGAACGCTTACGTTGGGTCCTGACCCGTTTAGAAACCGGAGTTGGCTGCGGCTCCGGATTTGGATTTTCATTACTTATCACTAGGAACACCCTCATGGCCAATGCAATCTGTCTGGGCGAACTGCTGATCGATTTCGTGCCCACTGTGACCGGTACCGACCTGACCGACGCGCCGGCGTTTATTAAGGCCCCGGGCGGCGCACCGGGCAATGTGGCGGTCGGTCTGGCGCGCTTGGGCGTGGAAAGCGCTTTCATGGGTAAAGTGGGCGATGATGCGTTCGGGCATTTCCTGGCGGATACCTTGCGAGAAGCCGGCGTCGATGTCAGCCCGTTGCGTTTTTCCACAGAGGCGCGCACCGCGCTGGCTTTTGTCTCGCTCCAGGCCGATGGCGAGCGCGAGTTCATGTTCTACCGTCATCCCAGCGCCGACATGTTGTTCACGCCGCGCGAGGTCGATATGGAAGCGATCAATCGGGCGCAACTCCTGCACTTTGGCTCGATCAGCCTGATCAGCGAACCGTCGCGCAGCGCAACGCTTTACGCAGTCGATGCGGCCCGCGCGGCGGGGGGATTAGTGTCTTACGATCCTAATCTGCGCTTGCCCCTGTGGCCAGATGCGGACACTGCTCGAAAAGAGATGTTATTGGGGTTCAGCAAAGCGCAGGTCGTGAAACTCAGTGACGACGAAAGCGCTTTCCTGACGGGCCTCAGTGACTTGAACGCAGCTTGTCAGGCGCTTTGGCATGATGATTTAAAATTAATGGTGGTGACCCGGGGCCAAGCGGGCTGCGTCTACTTCACGCCGAACTTCACCGGCGCGGTCGAAAGTTTCACGGTCGAGGCGGTCGATGCGACGGGGGCGGGAGATGGCTTCGTTGCGGGTTTGCTACAAGGCGTGCTGCTCGATCCGACGATTGTCCAGGATGAAGCGCGGTTGCGTGAGTTGTGCCGATTCGCCAATGCGGTCGGCGCGCTGGCGACGATTCAACGCGGCGCAATTCCAGCGTTGCCGAACCGGGAGCAGGTCAAGGAATTTTTGAACAGCCGTTAGCAAAGATCTGTTCCAGGGCGCAGTTCGCTTGCAAGCGCGGCGGAGCGTGTACGGGGGAAGCATTCCAGCGCCAATCATCAATCTGTCTCTGAAAGGTCTATCCCCGCGTATGCGGGGGAAGCTATTGCCAGTGGTATGACATGGTGCCGCGCAAAGGTCTATCCCCGCGTATGCGGGGGAAGCTATCAAAACTTTGGGATTTATTGCTCTTACACGGGTCTATCCCCGCGTATGTGGGGGAAGCACGCTCATAAATGACAAAGCCATAACCATCAAAGGTCTATCCCCGCGTATGCGGGGGAAGCAGTACCGACAAGAATCTTAAGAAGCTCAACTATGGTCTATCCCCGCGTATGCGGGGGAAGCAAAGGGTTCTGCTAAGTTGA
>JAGRHK010000127.1 GCA_020444985.1 Candidatus Competibacteraceae bacterium | reverse complement strand
CCCGCTGTGGACCGGTGCTGGAATTCCGGGAAGCCGAGTCAACCGCCATAACGGGTAACGAGGCCGCGTTGGCGGCGTGCGTCGACGCTTTGCAAACGGGCCGGATTGTTGCCATCAAAGGCATTGGCGGCTATCACTTGATGTGCGATGCGCGCTCCGAACCGGCAGTGCGCCGGTTGCGGGAACGCAAGCATCGACCGGAGAAGCCGCTGGCGGTGCTGATTCCTGAAGATGCCTTATCGCGCAGCGCGATGGCAACGATCGCGCTGCCGGACGATGTGGCGTTGACCGCACTGCGGTCGCCGTTGCGCCCGATCGTACTTGCACGGAAATCGCCCACCTCGGTGCTTGCGCCATCGATCGCGCCCGGACTGGGAGAGGTCGGTCTCCTGTTGCCCTACAGCCCGTTGCATCACCTGCTGCTCACCGATTTCGGCGCACCGCTGGTGGCGACCTCGGCGAATATCAGCGGCGAACCGGTGCTGACCGACGCCGAGAGCGTGGAAAAACGGTTGGGCGCCGTGGCGGACGCGTTCCTGCATCACAACCGGCCGATTCGACGCCCCGCCGACGACTCGGTATTGCGAGTAATAGGCGGCATCCCCCGACCGCTGCGCCTGGGACGGGGCCTGACGCCGATTGAATTGCGTTTGAAGACGCCGGTCAAGCAGCCTACTCTGGCGCTGGGCGCGGATCTGAAAAACACCATCGCTCTGGCGGTGGAAGACCGCGTCTTGATCTCGCCACATCTTGGCGACCTCAGCGCACCTCGGAGCCTGGAGGTGTTCGAGCAGGTCATCAACGACCTGGGGCGGCTTTATGCGGTGACCCCGGCACGAATCGTTTGCGATGCCCATCCCGGATATTTCTCAAGCCGCTGGGCGCGCGGACGCGATAGCGAAATTCAGCCGGTTTTCCATCACCCGGCCCATGCTTCCGCGCTGTTTGGCGAATGGGGCCTGGAACAGCCGATTCTGGTCTTCACCTGGGACGGGGTGGGATTTGGCGAAGATGGGACCATCTGGGGCGGCGAAGCGCTGCTGGGGAGGCCTGGACAGTGGCGACGAGTCGCCAGCTTGCGCCCGTTCCGCTTGATTGGCGGCGATCGGGCGAGCCGTGATCCCTGGCGATGTGCGCTGGCGATGTGCTGGGAAGCGGACCTGGATTGGCCGGGCGGACCCGCTGAACGTGGTTTGGCCCGGATGGCTTGGGAGCGCGCGATCCATTGTCCGGTGACTTCGTCGGTTGGTCGCTGGTTCGATGCCGCCGCCGCATTGATTGGCGTCGCACAAACGCAAAGCCATGAAGGACAGGCCGCAATGATGCTGGAAGCGTGGAGTACGGCCTCTCAGGAATGCGTCGAGATGCCATTGTATTCTGAAGCGGGTATCTGGCGCGCGGACTGGTCGCCGCTGTTGCCCATGTTGATGGATGCAGAAAAAACCATTGCGGAACGCGCGGCCAGTTTCCACGCCAGCCTGGCCAGGCTCATTTTGCGTCAGGCCGAGCGTGTCCGACAGAAGTATGGCATTCGGCAGATCGGCTTGGCCGGCGGCGTCTTCCAGAATCGTATTCTGACGGAGCAGGCCATGCAGCTGCTTGCAGATGCCGGCTTTGAAGCGCTGTTACCCGAGCGCCTTCCCGTCAATGACGCCGCCATCAGCTTTGGCCAGATTGTCGAGTCTGCAGCCGGGTCGGGATAAAGTTACGCGCTCCTTGCTACCCGGAATTCGACAAAGTCGGATACACTGTTGTTAATCCTTAAATCCACGCACCGGCTAACGCCGATGCTTTCAGGCCGGTTGATGCCCCCCCGTATGACGAGTTGCCTCTATGTCAACGCAGGAATTCTTTAACAGAACCGAAGAACATTTGCCCTTCTCTGCTGGCCAAGTCATTTTTCAGCAGGGTGAACCGGGCGAACTTTTGTATATCGTGGTTGAAGGTCAGGTCGATATTCAACTGGACGACCAGCTCGTTGAAACCCTTGGCGCTGGGGATATCCTGGGTGAAATGGCGTTGATCGAGGATCGCCCGCGCAGCGCCAGCGCTATTGCCGTCACCGACTGCTTACTGGTTCCTGTGACCCGTCAGCACTTCCTGACCCTCATTCAGCACACGCCCCTGTTCGCGCTTCAGGTCATGCGGGTTCTGGCCAATCGCCTGCGTCGTGCGACCACCCACCAGCAGAGGTATTCATGACCCAAGCCGCAGTTGCCTACCCGGACGAACTGGAATCGCCCAGCGAAACCCTGGTCGCCAACTATCCGGTCGACGAAACGGGCTATGACGAGATGTGTTCGGCGCCGGGCGTATTGCGTCCTCATTGGCGAGAGATCGCCAAATCGCTGGAAGAAATTGGCGGCGAAGAACTGGAGCGCCGTCACAGCGAGGTGCAATGTCTGTTGCAGACCGACGGCGTCACCTACAACACCTATGACGATCTCCGTAGCGCACAGCAACACTGGTTGGTCGATCCCATTCCGCTGTTGATGACTGGTGAGGAATGGAGCGAGCTGGCGAGCGGACTGGAACAGCGCACCCGATTGATGAATGCGCTGCTGGCGGATTTATACAGCCAGCGACTGGTCATCCGTCAGGGCTGGCTACCTCCGGAATTGATCTATTCCCATCCCGGATTTCTCGCGCCCTGTCATCAATCGTTGCCCGCCGGGCAGCGTGAGCTGATTTTTCATGGCGTCGATTTGGCGCGTGGACCGGACGGCGTGTTCCGGGTCTTCGGCGATCGCACGCAGTCACCCGCAGGCGCCGGTTACACGCTGGAAAACCGCATTATCCTGGCGCGAGCGCTGCCGATGCTCTATCGCGACGCTCCACTGCGCCGCCTGGCCAGTTTTCTGGAAACCGAGCGGGTGACCCTGGTGGGATTGGCTCGGCATCATTCCGAAAATCCGCATGTCGTGCTGTTAACGCCCGGTCCGAACAGCCCGGTCTATTTTGAACACGCTTACCTGGCCAATTATCTGTCGATCAGTCTGGTGGAGGGCGAAGACCTGGTGGTGCGCGATGGCCGAGTCTGGTTGAAAACCCTCGGTGGTTTGCAACCGGTCGATGTAATTCTGCGGCAAGTGCTCGACGCTTATTGCGATCCCCTGGAGTTGCGCGGCGATTCCCTGCTGGGCGTTCCGGGGCTTTTGCAAGCGGTGCGCGGCGGTCATGTGGTCCTGGCCAATGCCTTGGGCAGCGGTATCATCGAAAACCTTGGACTGGCTGCGTTCTTGCCGCTGTTGTGCCGACAATTGCTCGGCGAGGATCTGAAGCTGCCTTCGTTGCCGACCTGGTGGTGCGGTAATGCCGATGAGCATGACTATGTGCTCAAGCACCTCGATCACTTGGTCGTGCGTTCGATTTTGCCGAACGGCCCCTATTGGGAAGGTCATCAGCTCGATGCGACGCTACGGACCCAGCTCATCGAGCAGATGCAGGCCAAGCCCCACCTGTTTGTCGCTCAGGAACGGCAACCGTTATCGACCGCGCCCGTGCTGGAAGAGGGCAAACTGGTGCCGCGTCCGGTCATGTTGCGCGGCTTTGTGGTCGCCGAGGATGAGGGGTATCGGGTGATGCCCGGCGGTTTGGCCCGCGTGTCCTCAGGACTGGATACCTTGCAAGCCGCTCTGCAAAAGGGCGGCATCAGCAAAGACTGGTGGGTGCTGGCGAAAACTCCGCAACGCCATGTCAGTCTACTGCGTCAGGCGCATGGTCCGATCGTGGCGACGCGCGATGGCAGCGATCTCCCCAGCCGCGTGGCGGATAACCTGTTCTGGCTGGGTCGCTACAGCGAACGGTTCGATGGCACGGCGCGGTTGCTGCGCGAGGCGTTGGGCCGACTCTTGGAATGGGAGCAGGATAATACCGATGAACGCTGCCTGGATGACCTGTTCGAGGCGCTGGATATTCCCGTGCCGCCGGTGGCGGAATCGCCGCGCGCCCGTTTCTTTGCCTTGCGAGAGACCCTGCTGAGCCTGCTGCTCGAATCCGAACATCCTGACAGCATGGAGGCTATTTTCAACGGCATGTTGCGCACGGGGCGGGCAGTGCGCAATCATCTGGGCGATGATAGTTGGCGGTTGCTCAATCGCCTGCAACACCGGGTGCAGGAACCGTCGCCGGGATTGGGCGCCCGGCAAGCGCGGGAGTTGCTGGAAGAACAACTGATGTTGGTGGCGGCGTTCTGCGGACTGAACAACGAAACCATGCCCCATCATCAAGGCTGGTTGTTCTTCGACATCGGGCGCTATCTGGAGCGCGTCTTGTGCACTCTGGAGCTGTTCAAGCTGGCGTTCATCACCGCGCATCATCCGGGCGTACCACTCTGGGAAGTGGTATTGACCATTACCGACAATCTCACGGTTTACCGGCGACGTTATCGTTCCGCGTTGCATCCGACGGCAATTATTGATCTGCTGCTCTTCGATGAAGGCAACCCCCGCTCGGTCGGTTATCAACTACGACGACTGCAACAGCATATCGGTCGCCTGCAACAACCGGACGACTCTCCCTACCGCAGCGCCGAAGAGCGGCTGATTCTGGAAGCAAGATCCGCTTTGCAACTGGCGGATATCGCCGCGTTGGCGACCCTGTCTTACGACAGTGCGTATTCCAGTACAGAACTGGATCGATTACTGGACGCCGTGCACACGCCCTTGTCGAACCTGTCCGATGCGCTAACCCACAGTCATTTCAGCCATGCCGAAGTGCCTCAGCAATTGATTACCATGTGATCCGACCATGCGGTATACCATTACCCATCGCACGACTTACCAGTACAGCAGCGGCGTCGCGCTCTGTCATAACGAAGCGCGGCTGCTGCCCCGAGAAACCGCCTGGCAACTGTGCCGGCCCAGTCAGATCCGGATCAAGCCGCGCCCTTCGCTATCCGTCGAACGCCAGGATTTTTTCGGCAACCGCGTGCTGTATTTTGCGATTCAGGATATTCATCAGAAGCTGGAAGTGGCCGTCGCGACCGAAGTGCGCGTCCTCAACGAGCGTGCATTCAATGAGTCCAGCGCCTCGCCGCCCTGGGAACAGGCCTGTCGAATGTTGCAGGAAGATCCCGATCCGGAAATCATCGAAGCCCGGCTATTTCGGCTGGATTCACCGTTTGTAGCCACCCGCCGCAACTTTCGCGCCTACGCTGAACCCAGTTTTACTCCAGATCGTCCCTTACTGGAGGCCGTGGCTGATCTGAATCAACGTATTTACGAAGAATTCACCTACGATCCGCATTTTACTACGGTCGCCACCCCACTTAATGAGGTATTGCGCGAACGGCGCGGCGTCTGCCAGGACTTCGCACATTTGGCTATTGCCTGTTTGCGCTCACTGGGATTGGCGGCGCGCTACGTCAGCGGTTATCTGGAAACCTTGCCGCCGCCGGGTCAGCCTCGCCTGGTCGGCGCCGACGCTTCGCACGCCTGGCTGGCCGTGTACATGCCCGGCGCTGGCTGGGCGGAGTTCGATCCAACCAATAACTGTATGCCTGGCGAAAAGCATGTCACCGTAGCCTGGGGGCGCGATTATAGCGATGTAGCGCCTTTACAGGGCGTCATGACCGGTGGCGGGACGCATACATTGACGGTGTCGGTGGACGTGGAGCCGAATCCCGAGCCGGTGAAAAGCAGGAAGAGTAAAAGGCAGTAAGATGACCGTTCAAGGATGATTTTGCGCGTTTGATTGAGCAACTGGCGCCCGGCAGGTCTCTCACAATGCCTCGCCGTGGCGCGTCCAGTCACCAGACCTTCTGAATACGCTCGACGACGAACGCAACCCGTGAGGTGCGCATCGACTGACGCTGCCACACCAAGTACA
>JAGRHK010000126.1 GCA_020444985.1 Candidatus Competibacteraceae bacterium | reverse complement strand
CTAACATGGGTTGCAGGAACAGGAACGACGCATCGCTTTCATCCGCTTCGGCGACCAGAAAACGTCCGGCGCCTAAGCGAGCGTTCGCCCCCGCGCTGTTCAACCGCCCGCCGATGACGAAGGTCGGGTCCAATCCCCCCTCAGCCAGCAGACTGGCGATCAGACTGGTTGTGGTGGTTTTGCCATGCGTGCCGGCGACGGCGATGCCATAGCGAAAGCGCATCAGCTCGGCCAGCATTTCGGCGCGGGGCACTACGGGAATGCGGGCCGCCCGCGCTGCGACGACTTCGGGATTATCCTCGGCCACCGCGCTGGAGGTCACGACGGCATCGCAACCGGCAATATGCTCGGCGGTATGCCCCGGGCGGATCATCGCGCCCAATTGCGCCAGGCGAGCGGTCACCGCGCTCGCGCGCAGGTCCGAACCGGACACGTTATAGCCAAGATTCAGTAACACTTCGGCGATGCCGCTCATGCCCGCTCCGCCAATGCCCACGAAATGTAAATGGCGAATCCGGCGCATGTCACGCCAGGCTTCCGGGATCGTGGCCAGTGCAAGTTTATCCATGTTTTTTAGGGGTCAGGGGTCAGGGGTCAGGAATGGGATTGCAAGCAAGCCAGCGCTACTTGCTCAGCGGCGTCTACCTTGGCCAAGCGCCGCGCCGCTTCAGCCATCTGTAACAATCGATCACGGTCACTCAATAATTCCCGCAGTAGCGTGGCCAACTGTTCAGCCGTCAGCTCCGCTTGCTGAACAATCAGCGCTGCATCTTCTTTCTCCAGAAACCGGGCGTTTGCGGTTTGATGGTCGTCCACCGCGAAGGGAAATGGCACGAGCACTGCGCCGATGCCCGCCGCCGCCAGCTCGGCAATCGTCAGCGCTCCGGCCCGGCACAGCGCTAAATCCGCCCAGCCATAAGCCTCGGCCATGTCTTCGATGAATGGCGTCAATCGAACATTGATTCCCGCCTCCCGGTACGCCATCTCGGCGGCTTCATGCAACCGGCCGCCGGCTTGATGCCAAACCTCCGGCCGTTCGTCTTCTCGCAACAGCGCCAGAGCTTGCGGCACCCGCTGATTCAACGCCAACGCGCCTTGGCTGCCCCCCAACACCAGCAAGCGTCGTCGCCCCTCCCGACCCGCGAATCGCTCCGCCGGTTTTGCCAGTTTGGCAATCGATTCACGCACCGGATTACCAACGGCCACCGCCTGCCGCACGGCTGGAAAGGTCCCTGGGAATGCCTCGAACACCTGGCTAGCCATGCGCGCCAGCCAGCGATTCGTCAAACCGGCAATGGCGTTTTGTTCATGCACGATCAATGGAATTCCCAGAAGTCGCGCCATCAAGCCACCGGGGCCGCTGGCAAACCCCCCCATGCCCAGCACGACCGCAGGCCGCAGACGGCGCAGGATTCCACCGGCTTGCCATAACGCTCGACCGAGCATGACGGGCATGAGCAAGCGTTGGCGCAGCCCCTTGCCGCGTATGCCGGCAACTTCAATCCATTCCATGGGAATGCCAGCCTTCGGCACCAAGGTCGCCTCCAAGCCACGGCGAGCGCCCATCCAGGTCACCCTCGCGCCATGCATTCGCAACCGCTCGGCCACGGCCAGCGCCGGGAACACATGCCCTCCGGTACCGCCCGCCATGATCAGAATCTCAGGTTGCCTGTTCATTTCTCAAGCGCCACCCTGCCGGTCCGGGTTTCCACATCCACTCGCAATAACAGCGCCAGCGCCATGCACATCACCACGACGCTACTACCGCCATAACTTATCAAAGGCAGAGTTAAACCCTTGGTCGGCAAGACGCCCATATTGACGCCCATGTTAAACAGCGATTGGATGCCAAACCATAAGCCGATGCCATAAGCCAGCCAGGCCGAGAATTTTTTCCCCAGCCGCTCCGCGCGCTGGCCGATATGAAACGCCCGCCAAACCAGAATCGTGAACAACGCAATGATGGTCAAAATGCCCATGAGTCCCAGCTCCTCGGCCAACACCGCGAACAGGAAATCGGTATGCGCCTCGGGCAGATAAAACAGTTTTTGCACACTCTCGCCCAGCCCAACGCCGAACAGCTCGCCGCGCCCGATCGCAATCAGGGATTGGGTTAATTGAAAACCACTGGCGAAGGGATCAGCCCACGGATCGAGAAAACTGACAAGTCGCGCTCGCCGGTAAGGAGAGGACCAGAGTAGCAGCGCCATCACCGTCGAGGTGCCCGCCAGCAGCGTTCCAAATTGCCAGAGATTAACGCCCGCCAGAAACACCATACCCATCGCTGTGGCCATCAACACCACCACGCTGCCAAAATCCGGCTCTAGCAACAGCAGTACCGCTAGCACCGCCAGCACCGCCATGGGTCGCAAGAGCGCCAGCGCCGAAATCCGAAAATCGGCGGTCCGCAGTTCTTCGCCATGCCGCCTGAGGTAGTCAGCTACATAAATCATGGTGAACAGCTTGGCGATTTCTGACACCTGGATATTGAGCGGACCGAGGCGAATCCAGCGCAAACTGCCGTTGACTTCGGTGCCAATCCCCGGTATTAGCACCAGCACTAGTAAACTCATGGCCGTCACCAACAGCAGGGGACTCGCCTGCCGCCAGCGCGCCAGCGGAATCTGAAAGATCACACTGGCCCCGAACAGGCCAATCAGGACGAAAGCGCCTTGGCGAATCAGGAAATAGAACGGTTGACCGGTCTCGCGAGAGGCAATCGGCATCGACGCCGAGGTCACCATCAACAGGCCCAAGGTCAGCAGCAACAGGGCCGCCATCAGAATCCACGGATCGGGAAACGGTAATGCGGTCCGGCCCTCGCCGGCGGGTGGCGTTTTGTCCCGGTGCAAGACGGCGGCGACATTCAGCATGACGCAAGCGCCTTCACCGCATGAGCGAACACTGCACCGCGTTCCTCATAACCGCTGAACATGTCGAAACTGGCGCAGGCCGGGGAAAGCAGTACGCTATCGCCCGGTTGCGCTAACGCTGCCGCTCGCGTTACGGCCTGCTGCATGTCCTGCACAGAATACAGGGGAACGCCGTCACCAAGCGCAGCAGCGATCAAGGGCGCATCACGGCCCATGAGCACCACAGCCCGCGCTTTGCCGGTCAGGGCCGCGCGTAATGGCGTAAAGTCCTGACTCTTGCCTTCGCCGCCGGCAATCAACACCACTTGGCCCGGCAGACCGCGCACTGCCGCCACAGTCGCGCCAACATTCGTGCCCTTGGAATCGTTGAACCAGCGCACGCCATCACGTTCGCGGACTAGAGCCGTGCGGTGCGCCAGACCGGTGAACTCCTCCAACGCTGCAAGCATTCTGGTTCGTTCCAAACCAAGTGCATGGCCCATTGCCAGAGCCGCCAGAGCATTCGCCAGGTTATGGTCGCCGCTGATTTTTAACGTCGACGCTTCAATCCAGCGTTCCTGACCGTGAGCGAGCCAGGTCTCGCCACCCGCCCGGCGCAGGCCAAAGTCGCCTTCATCCGGTTCTTCCAATGTGAAGCGCACGATCTTTCGATCCGGCGCAACCATCGCCATGACCACCGGATCGTCGGCGTTCACCACCAGCGCGCCATTACCCTGGAAAATCCGTTGCTTGGCGGCAATGTAATCCGCCAGACAGTCATAGCGATCCAGGTGATCGGGACTGATGTTCAGTACTGTCGCCACGCGCGCATTCAGGCTATCCGTGGTTTCGAGCTGAAAGCTGGACAGTTCCAGCACATACAACTCAGGTCGGTCGGTCTCCCGCCATAAATCCAGCGCTGGCGTTCCAAGATTGCCGCCCACCGCCGCCCGAATCCCAGCCTGTTCGGCCATTAATCCCAGCAGCGTGGTCACGGTGCTTTTGCCATTGGAGCCGGTGATTGCGGCCATCGGCGTATCGGTCAGACGCGCCAGCAATTCAATATCGCCCCAGATCGGGATGCCGCGCGCCGCCGCCTCGGCGATCGCGGGCGTTTTTACCGCAATGCCGGGACTGACCAGCACACGAGTCGCCTGGGTAAACAGGGCTGAATCAAAGCCACCGAGATGGCAGGGAATTTTGGGAAACTCGGCCTGAAAAGTGGCCAGACCCGGAGGTGCCACCCGGCTGTCGACCACGGTGAAGGCCGCGCCGAGCGCTTGTAGCGCCCGCGCAATCGACAAACCGCTCTTGCCGAGTCCCACGACCAGGGTCATTCCAGACAGTGGCGACATAGACGCTACCGCACCTTCAACGTCGCCAGCCCAAACAGCACCAGCACAATGGTGATAATCCAGAAGCGAACGATCACCCGGGGTTCTGGCCAGCCTTCCAATTCGAAATGGTGATGCAAAGGCGCCATGCGGAAGATGCGCCGACCGGTGAGCTTGAACGAAGCGACTTGCAGGATCACGGACACGGTCTCCATGACAAACACCCCGCCCATCACAAACAGCACCAGCTCCTGACGCACCGCCACCGCGACCACGCCCAGCGCTGCACCCAATGCCAGCGCGCCAACATCACCCATGAACACTTGGGCTGGATAGGCATTGAACCAGAGAAATCCCAACCCGGCGCCCACCAGCGCTCCACAAAACACCATGAGTTCGCCGACGCCTGGCACATGCGGAATTCCCAGGTATTCAGCGAAAATCCGGTTACCCGAGGCGTAGCAAAATACCGCTAGCGCTCCGGCTACCATCGTGGTTGGCACAATCGCCAGGCCATCCAGACCATCAGTGAGATTAACGGCATTACTGGAGCCGACGATTACGAAGTACGTCAGCGGGATGAACAGCCAGCCGAGATTAACCGCCACACTCTTGAAAAAAGGAACGATCAAATCGGTTTCCACCGGGGTTTGTGCGGTGAAGTAGAGCAACAGCGCCGCCGATAAACCCACGCAGGATTGCCAGGAATATTTGGTGCGCGCTGACAAGCCTTTCGAATTGCGCAGAATTAATTTCTTGTAATCATCCGCCCAGCCAATTGCGCCGAAGGCCAGCGTGGTCAACAGTACAACCCAGACGTAGCGGTTGCGCGGGTCTGCCCAGAGCAATGTCGCTACTGCGATGGCCACCAGGATCAGCGCGCCGCCCATGGTCGGCGTGCCCGACTTGGTCAGATGGGTCTGCGGGCCGTCCTGGCGGATCGCCTGGCCGATCTTGAGCTCGGCGAGCGCACGGATCACGCGTGGCCCCAGCAGCAGGCCGAGCATCAGCGCAGTGAGCGCCGCCAGCACCGCGCGCAAGGTGATGTAGTTGAACACCGCGAACGCACGCACGTCGGTGGCCAGCCATTGCGCGACCTCGAGCAGCATCAGTGCGCCTCCGTCGCAGGCATGTCGACGCAGATCGCCGCCAGCACCCGCTCCATGCGCATCACGCGCGAGCCCTTGACCAGCACGGTCGTGCCGGCGGTGGCGAGCGGTTCGAGCCGTGCGACCAGACGTTCGATCGATTTCGCGAGTACGGCGCGCTCCCCATAGGCGGCCACGGTCGGCTCGCAGGCCTCACCATAGGCGATCAGATGCTCGATGCCGCACTCGCGCGCGTAGCGGCCGATCTCGGCGTGGAAGGCCGGCCCCTGCTCGCCAACCTCGCCCATTTCACCAAGCACCAGCACCCTCGGCGCAGGCTCGGCGGCGAGCACGTCGATGGCCGCGCGCACGGAGTCGGGATTCGCGTTGTAGGTATCGTCGATGACTCGTGCACCGGCACGGGCCGTGAACCAGCACAGACGCCCACCCACCGGCGTGAATGCGGTCAGGCCGTCGGCGATGTCCTGGCGCGAGACGCCCACGGCAAGCGCGGCACCGGCGGCCGCCAGCGCATTGCGGACATTGTGGCGGCCAGCGATGCGCAGCCGGATCCCGACCGGCTCACCGGTCAGCGTGGCG
>JAGRHK010000125.1 GCA_020444985.1 Candidatus Competibacteraceae bacterium | reverse complement strand
TGCGGATCAACTGGCGATGTTCACCGGGATGCGCGGCTGGACCCCGCCACACGGCTGGATTCTTCGCGGCGTCGCTCAATCCGTGTGCAGCGTCGGTAACCTGGTGTGTCTGGTCGATAATAACGAAGCGCTGCTGAATGAAATCATGCTGGAGCTGCGCGAAGTTTCGCATTGGTAGTGATGGAATTGGCGACTGATCCCACCCGCTAACTTCAAGAAGCGTGTTGGTATCTGTTGCATCCAGAAATTCGAATGTGGCTATTTCAATACTTTGTTGGTATAATGATACGATACGCGGTGTACCACTTTCGAGCATTGGGTTGGTCGTCTCCATGTCTAAGCAAATGATTCTTCCAGTCTGGTTTTGCCTGGTAGTGGGCGCTAGTGCGTTTCACATCCCGGTTGAAGCGCAAATCGCCGGCAGTCAAACGCGGGTACAACCATCTCCAGTTGCCGGCGTCGCGAACAAACCGGCGATCGCCCGTCTGCGCACCGGCTCGCCGTCGCCAAACGTCAATGACGATTTGCAACCCGCATCGAATGAGGGAGCGGCGTCCACTGCATCCGCATTCGTGGGTCCTTTGCCGTTGCCACCCTGCCCGAAGAGCGCTCTGGGCGTAAAAAACGAAATCGCGGCACAGATTTGCCAGCGAATCCGCACGGAGCCGTTGCGAAATCGGTTGACCATTGACCATCGGGTGCTGCGCACCTTCAATGCCCTGCTTCCCTTCTATGCAGAGCGCGGTTATCAGCCGGCCTGGCTGGATGCCCATGGTAAACCCCGACCTGCAGCAACCGCATTGATCGAGGCATTGGGCGAGGCAGAGCGCGACGGCTTGCGATCCAGCGACTATCAACGCACCGGCTTGCAAAAGCGCATGACAGCGCTCCAGCAGCAGAGCAATGTGGATCTCGCCCGGCTGACCGATTTCGATCTATTGTTCACCGATGCTTTTCTAAGCTATGGCTCTCATCTGTTGTCAGGCCGATTGTCGCCGCGCGCCGTGGATCGCGACTGGGAGATCAAACCGCGCTCTCGGGATTTAGTGGCCGTGCTACAGCAAGCATTGGCCAAGGACGCCATTATTGAATCCCTCCGATCATTAGCCCCCCAAGCTAAAGGCTATGTCCAATTACGCGACCGACTCCATCAATATCGACAAATCGCACAGGCAGGCGGCTGGCCTACCGTATCGGGCAAGGTCTCGGCAAAGACGCTGCGGGCGCGCTTGAAAGCCAGTGGCGATCTGCTTGGACCCGGCGAGACGGTTGCCGCTGCGCTGCGCCGCTTCCAGAGGCAGCATGGCCTGGCTGTAACGGGAACCGCCAATGCCACAACCCGGGCCGCCCTGAATGTGCCGGTCTCCGAACGCATTCGGCAAATCGAACTGAATTTGGAGCGCTGGCGCTGGCTGCCGGATGAATTTGGCGCACGCCATATTCTGGTCAATATCCCCAGCTACAAAATGCAGGTTTTCGAGAATGGCAAGGTCGTGCTGGAATCAAAAGCGGTCGTCGGCAAGGAGGAGCGGCAAACCCCCACGTTTACCGCCAACATGGAATATCTGGTGATGAGTCCGAAATGGTATGTGCCGCGCTCGATTGCGGTGAGGGACAAACTGCCGCAACTCCAGCGCAATCCCCATGCTCTCAAGCGGCAACGGATTCGCATTTATAACAGCGCTGGCCAGGAGATCAATCCAGCTTCGGTCAACTGGCGCGCGGTCAGCGCCAGGAATTTCAACTATCGCCTGCGTCAGGATGCGGGTCCGCGCAATGCGCTGGGCGGGATCAAGTTCATGTTTCCGAATCGCCACAGCGTCTATCTGCATGATACGCCATCGCGCGAGTTGTTCAGCCGTAATCAACGCACCTACAGTTCCGGTTGCATTCGGATCTCCAAGCCGGTGGAGCTGGCTGAGTATTTGTTGAAACACGACCCAAAATGGAATAAGGCCTCCATCAAGTCGGCATCCACCAGCGGCAAACAGCGCGTGGTTCACTTGCCGAAGGAAGTGCCGGTGTATTTGTTGTACTGGACCGCCTGGGTGGATGAAGCGGGGCTGCTGAATTTCCGCGACGACATCTACAAGCGCGATAAGCCTTTGGTGCGCGCGCTCTATCAGGATGATCCGGCGAAGCGCAAAGGCGCGTGATGGGTCAGGCAGTCCGCCGAATCCTGGGTTAGCGGCTAATCCAGCGGGTTCATGCGCATCATACTGGGCGTTCAATACGATGGCGCCGGCTTTCAAGGCTGGCAGGCGCAGCAGCCGGGCGTGCGAACGGTGCAAACCTGTCTGGAACAAGCGCTGGCGAAAGTCGCAGATCATCCACTCAGACTGGTCTGTGCAGGCCGCACTGACGCAGGCGTACATGGCGTCGGTCAGGTTGCGCATTTCGACACCACGGCGGTGCGTTCGGAGCGCTCCTGGGTGCGGGGCGGCAATGCCCACTTACCGTCCGATATCAGTCTGAATTGGTCCCGCGAGGCGCCGGATGACTTTCACGCCCGGTTCTCGGCGGTAGCCCGCCGTTATCGCTATCTGATTTTCAATGACGCTCGGCGCTCGGCGCTCTGGCGGGAGCGGGCAACCTGGTGTTATCGCCCTCTGAATGCCGAACGGATGCATGAAGCCGGACAGGCGTTGATCGGAGAACACGATTTCAGCGCTTTTCGCGCCGCCGCCTGTCAAGCCCGGCATCCGATCCGGGAAATCCAGGAATTAATCGTGCAGCGATGCGGCGCTGGCGTGGTGTTGGACATCAAAGCCAATGCCTTCCTGCATCACATGGTGCGTAACATCGCCGGAGTCTTAATGGCGATTGGCGCTGGCGAACAACCCGTGGCATGGGCGCGCGCGGTGCTGGAGGAGCGTGACCGCACTCGGGCGGGCGTCACCGCGCCCGCCGCAGGATTATATTTGCTCGCAGTGTACTACCCGGAGCATTTCGCGTTACCGACAACAACCGAGACAGCGCCGGGGTTTGAAAAGTAATCTGTCCCGGCGGCCTGGCGGCTCTCCAAATGACGACTACTGCGCATCGTTGCCGACCCAAGGAGCGATTGCCAAATCATGCCGTCGCCAGGCATTGGCGGGCAAAGCGGCGGCGGCCAGTTCGCAAAGATGCGCATGATGGGTAAAAAACAGCACTTGGGTCCGCTGGGCCAATTCAGCCAGCACCGCTAAAGTTGCTGCTGCTCGGGCATCATCGAATTGCACCAGCAGATCATCAATCGCGATGGGCACCGCCTCGCGTTGCCGAAGATGCTCTTCAATCGCCGCAATGCGCAGCGCCAGAAACAACTGGTCGCGCGCGCCCTGACTCATGCCGGTCACCATCACCCGCGAACCATCCGGTCGTTGCCCAAGGAGAAGCTGCCGATCCTCCTGATAATCCAGGACGACGCTGGCGAAGCTGCCCAGGGTGATCCGGGCAAAGATTTCGCTGGCGCGGCGCAACACCGGTCCCTGATGTTGCTCCCGGTAAGTTTGCATGACGCGCGACACAATCGCGCCCGCCAACCGGACGCGCGCATAAGCACCAACCTGGCGGGTGATGCGGGCGACCCTCTCCTCGGCCTGTTGCTGCGCCTGAGCCGCCGTGTCGCCGCCATCAATGGCGTCAAAGGCGCGGAGCGCATCCAGGTAAACCGCGTGGGTGGTTTCCACCTCGGCCTCGTATTCCCGAAGGGTCGTTTCAAGTTCATCCAGCCGGGCATTAGCGACCGCCAGGTCTTCGCCCTCGATTTCCGCCAGGACTTCGGCGAGCGGGCGGGCGGCGCCGCGCACCAGTTGCTCCTCGATTTCCGCCACCCGTTCGGAAAGCCTGCGTTTGTGCTGCGAACGATCTTCGATCGAGGCCAGTTCCTCTGGCGATTCCACGCCAGCGCGGCGCGCCAGTTCCGCGAGGCGGTCACGCTGGATAAGAGCAGCGGTTTCCGCCTGGATCAGTCGTTGTTGCTCTCTTTGGATATCCGCTTCAATCTGTTTGCGCAGGCGATCGGCATCGCGGGCCACGCTCAACGCCTCATAAAGTATGATCGCCACCCGGTCGGCTTCCCGACCGTCCACCGGTTCGGCAACCGCCCGCGCCAGTTCAGCTAAGGCTCCTTCAAAAGTACAACGAACGGCTTGCTCCTGTTGGGCCTCCCGATTCAGGGTTTCCAGCGTACCTAATGATTTGGAAAGTTGATCCCACTGCTCAAGCCGCACTCGCGCCTCCGCAGGCAAGGCTTCGAGAGAAAGCCGCAGATCAGCCACGGTAGCGTTCCATTGCGTTTGCCAAGCCGCATGTTTTTCCGCCAGTCCCGTGCGTTTCGCCACGACTTCGCTTAACCCGGTTTCGTGCTGGTTGACGCTTTTAGTGAGATTGGCGCGCTCGGTAGCCGTCTGGCGAGCCTGTTCAATTGCGGTTCTGGCCCGGCTGAGCGCGGCTGACCAGGTTTCATCTTCGGTCAGGCCGGGTAGCCCACAGTTTTGCAGCGCCTGATCAAGCGTTTTACGGGCGGCTGCAAGGGCTGCGGCAATCTCCCGCCGCTCTCGCCGCAGAGTTTCAAGACGAGTCGCACGCTCCACCAGCAGGGCTTGTCTTTGCAACCACTCGATGGCTGCGCTGGGCGTAAGATCGGTTTGATGCAGCGATTCAGCGATCACGGTCCAGCGGGCATCAAGAGCGCTGCGTTGGGTCGCCAGCACGGTAAATTGTTGCGCCAGATCAGTGCGCGCCTGTTGCATGTCAGCGATCCGCTGGCGAAGATTTTCGACGCTGGTCGCCCGTTTGGCGTCGGCATGCAGCAAGTCAGCCAGTCGATCCGCTTCGCGCAGGGCGGACTCAAAGACCTCCGGCAGAGCCGGTTCCAGCGCAGGGAGTGCCACTGACTGGTTAGAATTATTTTTGTATTCAATATAATCCTGGCGAATGCGCTGCCAACTGGCGTCGCGGTGTTGGCGAGCCTGACGCACCTGGTCATGCGTGACAATTTCGCCAGCGGCGGCCAGTCCACGCAGTTCGCGTTCCCGTTCTCCCAAATCGCGCTGCAAAATACGATCCTGCTCCTTGAGCAAGCGTTCATTTTCAGCCAACTGGCGATACCGGTCGCCCAGTTCGTTGACTGTAGCCAGCAGCGGGACGCGCAAGGTCATCAGTTCATCGAGCGTACCGCTCCATAAAGCGGTTGCTTCACGAGCCAGCGTGGTTTCCAGTTCTGCAATTTCCCGTTCCAGTTGCGCTTGCTGGTTGGCGAGGTCGCCCTGGTCAGTCACCTGTTCGCGGGCCGTCTCCAGAAGTTGAAACGGCATGGCTGCGGGTTGCGTCGCCAGCGCCTGACGCAACTGCTGGAGTGCTCCACGCAGCTTGCATTCCTGTTCTGCATATTGCTCGTCCTGAATCAACCATACGCGGTGTTCCTCGACCAGCGCTTGCACCCGTACCCGTGCGGTAGGCAAGGGCATCAGCGTCTGGACGTATTCCGATAAATCACCGTGCGCCGACGCCATCGTCAACGTCGGGTCGATCGCTCTCAATTGCGCCATAAGAGTCTGACGGGCGGCCTCAAGTTCGGCTTCAACGCGCGGCAGCCGCTCCAAAGTACCCCGGTAATCTTTCGCAGCGTGATGCAGCCGTTCGATATCTCCGGCATGACTGAGCAGAACTTCGCGGACCACCCGTCGGGATTGTTGCTGGCGCAGCTCATCCAGCGTTGCCTGAGCCTCCCGCTGGTTATCCATAGCGGCGCGCAAGCGTTCTTCTGTTTCGATCCGCTGTTGTTGTGCGTCCGCCGGCAGCAGCGGTACGTTGGCCAAGGCGGTGATTTCCTGGCGCATGGCTTCGCGCTCGGCGACCAGCGGCAAATGAGCTACTACCCGGGAAAGTCGACGCTGTTCCTCAC
>JAGRHK010000124.1 GCA_020444985.1 Candidatus Competibacteraceae bacterium | reverse complement strand
AAGATCAATCCAATCCCCCTGAAACCCGCCCGCCCGCTGAAAAATCTGCAACTCCCGCTGGGTCATCCAGCATGGAGCGAAAATTGATTAATGATGCGCGCGCCTATTTGCGCTCCCTGGCGCAGTTGCGTGGACGCAATGTCGAATGGGCTGAACAGGCGGTCTCCGAGGCCGCCAGTCTCAGCGCCCAGGAGGCTTTGCAACAAAAGGTGATTGATGTGATCGCTGTCAATGTTCCCGAATTATTGACGCAAATCGATGGTCGATCAGTCACCGTCGCCGGTGAAACCCGCCAGTTGACGACCGGGAAATTAGCCATCGAAGTTCTTAAGCCCGATTGGCGTAATCAGTTGCTGGCCTTGATCGCGCACCCCATGGTCGCCTACGTGTTGATGCTGATTGGCGTTTATGGATTGTTTTTCGAGCTATCCAATCCGGGCATGGCGGCGCCTGGCGTACTGGGAGGAATTTGCCTGCTGTTGGCGCTGTTCGCGTTCCAAGTGCTTCCGATCAACTATACCGGTCTGGCGTTGTTGCTGTTGGGGTTAACTTTCATGGTCGCCGAAGCGTTCGCCCCCAGTTTCGGCATACTGGGCTTGGGAGGAATCGCTGCATTCGTAGCCGGCTCTCTGCTGCTATGGGATGAAACGGGTCCCGGTTATGAAGTTCCGCTGGGCCTGATCATGGGTTTTGCCCTGGCGAGCGCTGTGATCTTGCTCGGGCTGGCGACCTTGATGCTGCGCCAGCGTCATCGTCCTGTGGTCAGCGGTCAGGAGCAATTGCTGGGCGCAATCGGCGTGGTCACTGACGAGGAAGCCGGCTGGGCCAGGGTGCATAGCGAATCCTGGCGAATCCATGCCCAGCAACCCTTGTTTCGAGGTGAACGGGTGCAGGTCACCGGCCGCAAAGGACTGACGCTGTTCGTGCAATCATTGGACTCCGCATCAATAAAAGAGGAACTGCCATCATGATCTTTTCCAATCCCTTGATTATTGCCTTCCTGGTGGTGCTGGTGGCGCTGTTCTTCGCCTCGCTCAAGATGCTCTATGAATACGAGCGCGGCGTAGTATTTTTTCTGGGCCGCTTCCAGGCCGTCAAAGGCCCTGGGTTGATCATCGTGATTCCGGGCATTCAGCAAATCAAGCGGGTGGATCTGCGCACGGTCGTCATGGATGTGCCCAGTCAGGATGTCATTTCCCGCGATAATGTGTCCGTCAAGGTCAATGCCGTCATCTACTTTCGGGTGATCGAACCCGAACGGGCGATTATTCAGGTCGAGGACTACTTCGCCGCCACCAGCCAGTTGGCGCAAACCACCTTGCGTTCCGTGCTGGGTCAGCATGAGCTGGACGAAATGCTGGCCGGACGGGAACAGTTGAATCAGGATATTCAGACGATTCTGGACGCCGAAACCGATGCCTGGGGCATCAAGGTGTCCAACGTCGAACTCAAGCATGTGGACATCGATGAAAGCATGATTCGCGCTATCGCCCGCCAGGCCGAAGCCGAACGCGAACGGCGCGCTAAAATTATCAATGCTGAAGGAGAATTTCAGGCTGCCGAGCGCATTCGTCAGGCCGCTGAAATCATTGCTGCCCAACCCCAGGCGCTGCAATTACGTTATTTGCAGACTCTTGCCGATATCGGCGTCCATAACAACACCACGGTCGTGTTTCCGGTGCCGTTGGATTTGATCAAACCTCTGCTGGACATGAAACAACAGTAGATTGAACGCCTTCGGCTTGACCAGCCGGCGATTGTGTTGGTTGACCAAGCATCGCCCGCCTTGCCGCAAGCAACGCCAGTATGGCAAGAACTTTACCAGCATGGCCGTCAAAACAGGTAAAATACCGAAGTTTGTGATTTGAAGGAGCAGTATTCAAACGCGCTCCGAGCTGTCCCTGAAAAAATACAGTTTGTTTTTTAAAAATCATTCCAGCAATTTAGCGGGTTTTATAACAAGTATGACCACTATCGATTTTAAATCTCATGCAAAAGTAGGTGTTTATGTGGACGCCTCCAATATCTCCCGTAATGGCGGCCAGCGTATGCAATACGACATACTGCGCGAATTCGCCTGTCGTGATTATGCCGAACCCCTGCGTTTGAATGTCTATCTGTCCTACGATGAGGAACGCGCCGAAACCAATATGGTCTATCGTGACAAGGCGCGCGCTTACCAGTCTGCTCTCCGCGAACTGGGTTATAAAGTCATTGAAAAGCGGGTTAAGTGGTTTCAGGACGAAGCAGGCAATCGTTATGGCAAGGCGAACGCTGATCTTGACATGGCGGTTGATGTTCTGTTGCAGTCGGAGAATCTGGATCGAGTATTGCTGGCGACCGGTGATGGAGATTTCGTTCAAGTGGTCCGCGCCTTGCAAAACAAGGGTTGCCGAGTAGAGACCTTGGCGTTTGATAATGTCTCTGAAGAATTACGCAGAGAATCCGACATTTTTGTCTCGGGCTACCTCGTGCCGGGACTGTTGCCAACCCGGGGCGACGATTACCTTTCACCCATTTGGGGTGCGATGGGTTCTCGGGTGCGCGGTTATTGCTATCACCATGACGACAATAAAAGTTTTGGCTTCATGCGTTTTTTGGTCAAGTTGTCCCCGTATTTATGGAAAACCGATTCGCGCGACTCCGAATCGCCTTACCGAACGGCATTCTTCCACGATTCCAGTCTGCCGGATGGCTTTAATGTCATGAAGTTGCCATCGCGCAATCATATTTTTGAATTCACCTTGGCCGAACCGAACGGCAAGCAACCGGTCGCCACCGATATTGTGCTGGTTCATCCCGCCCCGTTCTAGAGAGTAACGCGGCGTTCGAGGTCTATCTCTGTCGAGAAATATCATGCACTACCCTTTGCCAAGCCTGAAATTCCTGACTGTTCTCCTGCTGTCCCTGATCCTTGGGGCGCCTGAGGTTTTTGCGAAACCGGATGATGCCAACGCCAGTCTCCAAATCAAGGCTCTGGCGCCGACGTCCCGTCAGGATGCGCTGGATCGAACCATCGCCAATTTATTGTCGCAACATCATTATCGGCAAAGCCCACTCAATGACGCGCTGTCATCGCGGGTGCTGAATGCTTATCTCGATAGTCTCGATTTCAGCCGTTCCTATTTTCTGGCCAGCGATATCGCCCGTTTCGAACCCTATCGCACGACTCTGGACGACGCGGTGAAGGAAGGCGATCTGCGACCGGCCTATGCCATCTTTAATACTTACTTGCGTCGCCTTGCCGAGCGAACCGCTTATGTCCAGTCGCTTCTGAAGCAGGAATTCCGTTTTGATATCGACGAATCGCTGGACGTTGATCGTAAGGATGCGCCCTGGGCCAAAACCACCAAGGAGCTGGATGACCTGTGGCGCAAGCGATTGAAGCATGAAATGTTAACATTAATTCTATCGGGCAAGGATCAGGCCGCCGCCCGCGAGTTGTTAAGCAAGCGCTATGACAATCGGTTGCGGCAAGCCCTGCAATCAACCAGCGACGATGTTTTTCAATGGTATATGAATGCGGTCGCTCAGGCTTTCGATCCGCATACCGCTTACTTTTCGCCGCGCAATACCGAAAACTTTAACATCCAGATGCGACTCTCGTTGGAGGGCATTGGTTGCGTGTTGCGGATGGAGGACGAGCAGGTCACGGTGGTCGAACTGGTCACCGGCGGTCCGGCAGATCTCAGCCAGCAGATTCGTCCCAGCGATAAAATTGTTGCTGTCGCGCAGGGTGATAAAGAACCCTGGGTGGACATCGTCGGTTGGCGACTGGACGATGTGGTCGAGAAAATTCGCGGTCCGCGCGGCACGGTCGTGCGTTTGAAGATCCTGCCTGGCAAAGCAGGCGCGGTGGCGGCGGAAAAAACCGTGCGGCTGGTGCGCGACACCATCAAATTGGAAAAACAGGCGGCGAAGAGCGAAATCAAAACCTTCAAGGATTCCAATGGCCGTGAATTAAACGTGGGCATCATTACCATCCCGGCATTTTACAGCGACTTTGAAGCAGCCCGACGGGGTGTCCAAAATTATCGCAGCACCACCCGTGATGTTCGGCGACTATTGAAAGAACTTCAGGGGCACATCGATGGGCTGGTGCTGGATTTGCGTGAGAATGGCGGCGGCTCTTTGCAGGAAGCTGTAGATTTAACCGGGCTGTTCATCGATAAAGGGCCAGTGGTCCAAGTCAGAAATTCCAGCGGCCGCATAGAGGTCGAGGAAGACGAGGACAAGGGTCAGGTCTACAATGGCCCTTTGGCGGTACTGGTCGATCACGCCAGCGCCTCGGCTTCGGAAATTTTCGCGGGCGCGATCCAGGACTATGGACGCGGTATCGTGATTGGCGATCCGACCTTCGGCAAAGGCACGGTGCAAACGCTGGTCGATCTAAACCGCTTGACCCGCACCAATGAACCGCAAGGTCAGTTAAAAATCACCATCGCCAAATTCTACCGGGTCAGCGGCGGGAGCACTCAACATCGGGGCGTACTGCCCGATATCGCGATTCCGTCGATCATGGACAGCGATGAGCTGGGTGAAAGCGCACAGAAAAACGCACTGCCCTGGGATGAAATCCCCGCGACTCGTTACAAGGGGGGGCGGCGCTTGGCAACGCTGACGCCAGAACTGACTCGGCGGCACCAGCGCCGGGTAACCGACGATCCGGATTACCAGGCGTTCCTGCACGATCTCGAACTGACCCGTCAACAACGCGATAAGACGACGGTTTCTTTGATGGAAAAACAGCGCCGCGCCGAGCAGGGGCAACTCGAAGCCTGGCAACGGGAGCGCGAGAATCGTTATCGGGCGCTTAAAAAACTGCCCTTGCTGAAAGCAGGCGATGAGATTCCAGAAGGCAAGGATAGCCTGATTCCCGACGTCGCCCTGGAGGAAAGCGCCCGTATCGTCGCGGATATGATTTTGCTGGACAGCCCTGATCCGGGATCCAGCACGCTCGTGATGAGCCGCTGAAATTCCGTGAAATCCATGACCTTAACGCTGGATGCAGCGTTGTCCCAGCAGATAAGTCGCGTGTTGAGCCGTTGGGAAGCCGGGTTGCCAGCGGCGCTGGAGGCGCCGGACTGGGCGCAATACCGGGCCTTCCGCTGGCGGCGCTTCGCCCAAATAGGGCATTTTCAGCCGGTGCGACGTCCCCACCAATTACGCTTGGCCGATTTGCAACGAATTGATCGTCAGAAAACGGCAATGGATTTGAACGTCCGTCAATTTCTGGCCGGTCGCCCCTGCAATCATGTCCTGCTATGGGGCGCTCGCGGTACGGGGAAATCTTCGCTGATCAAGGCGCTGCTGAACGAGTATGCCGACCAGGGTCTGCGACTCATCGAAGTCGATCGACATGATCTGCTGGATTTGCCCGATATTGTCGAGCCGCTTTTCGAGCAGCCTGAGCGGTTTGTGCTGTATTGCGATGACCTGTCATTTGAAGCGAATGATCCCAGCTATAAGGCGCTCAAAGCCATGTTGGACGGCTCCATCAGTGTTGCGCCCGACAACGTCATGTTGTGCGCCACTTCAAATCGCCGTCATTTATTGCCAGAGTACCTGCAGGAAAATCAGGATGCCCGGCTGATCGATGGCGAGATACATTACGGCGAGGCCATCGAGGAAAAAATTTCATTGTCGGAGCGCTTCGGACTCTGGTTGTCGTTTTATCCTTTCAGTCAGGACGACTATCTGGCTATCGTTGCCCACTGGCTGGAGCGCCTGGAATGGCCGGCAGGACTGGACGAGGTTGCCCAGCAGGAGGCGTTGCGCTGGGCGTTGCAACGCGGATCGCGCAGTGGTCGGGTTGCCTGGCAATTCGCCCGCGACTGGGTGGGGCGGCAAGGCCTTCTTAGTGCGCACGATGCTGGGCGAAGGCTATCCGGTC
>JAGRHK010000123.1 GCA_020444985.1 Candidatus Competibacteraceae bacterium | reverse complement strand
GTGGTGCTGGCCAGCATCGTGTTCGGCTTTTTCCCACTGACCGCGATCATGTTGGTAGCGCTGGCCTTGCTCGATGACGTGCCAATTATGACCATTGCCTACGACAACACTGATCCCGATCCGAAGCCTGTGCGCTGGGATCGAGAACGTACCTTCATGGTATCAATCACGCTGGGCGTCATGGCGGTGATTCAAAGCTTTGGCCTGTTGACTCTGGGGATGAAGGCGCTGCATCTGGATTCCGCCCATTTGCAATCCATGCTGTTCCTGCAACTGTTGGTCGGCGGGCATTTGCTGCTGCTGTTGACCCGCACCAAGAAGGCGTTCTGGGCGCCGCCACATCCCTCCTGGCAATTGCTGGGCGCAGTGGTGGGCACACAAATTCTGGCAGTGCTGATGTGTGGATTTGGCTGGTTGGTGCCTACGCTGCCTTGGGATTTGATCGCTTGGGTTTGGGTGTACAACCTGATCTGGATGGTAGTGCAGGATGGCGTCAAGCTGGGGGTGTATCGGTTGATTGAGCGGCGGAGCCAACACCGTCAGGTCTTTGCCGATCACGCCGGAAAATACCTCGAACACGCCAACGCCTCCGCGCAGCCGACGTCTTGAGTGTGACGCTTCCGAGTATGTTTGCAATCATTCCCCCTCGCCCGCTAGCGGGTCAGGGGGGGCCTGGGGAGCAGGATTCAGGCGGGGAGATGAGCGATCGCCAGATTATCGATCAGCCGCGCCGGACCGAGCCAGGCAGCGGCGAAAATCCGCAAATCAACCGCCTTGTCTTCAGGAGTAGGCCGCTGCAGGGTTGCAGCGTGACGGATTTCAAAATAATCCGGGCGAAAGCCCGCCGCCGTGAGTTGCGCTCTGGCATCCTCTTCCAAACTTGCAACATCCTGTTCGCCTTGTCGCCAACGCTCCGCCGTGGTCTGTAGCGTGGCATACAGGGTCGGAGCGATCGCCCGTTGCTCAGCAGATAGATAGCCATTACGTGAACTCATCGCCAGGCCATCTTCTTCCCGCACGGTCGGTACGCCGACGATCTGGATCGGTAGGTTCAGGTCCGCCGTCATTCGGCGGATAACCATCAGTTGCTGCCAATCCTTTTCGCCGAACACGGCAATGTCCGGTTGCACCATATTGAAGAGTTTGGCGACAATCGTAGCGACGCCCCCAAAATGGACGGGGCGGCTGGCTCCGCAGAGTACGGTGGTGCATCTCGGCACGCTTACCTGCGTCATGTCCTCCAAAGGGCGCGGATAAATGTCGGCCAGGTCCGGGACGAACAGCAGGTCCAGTCGAGCGTCCGCCAATTGACGACTATCTTCGTCCAGGGTGCGCGGATAACCGGCGTAATCCTCGTTCGGGCCAAACTGCATCGGGTTGACAAAGATGCTGGCGACGGTGCGCGGCGCGCATTGCCGCGCTCGTTCCACCAGGCGGATATGCCCGCGATGCAGATTGCCCATGGTTGGCGCGAAAGCGATGGCTTCGCCGGATCGGCGCCAGGCGATGATCTGGGTGCGCAGCTCAGTCAGGGTATGCACAGTCCGCATGAAAAGCGCTCCTCAACAATCAGGCAATGCAGTGCTCGGGGCCAGGGAATTCGCCGCTTTTGACCGCGCGCACGTAGGTTTCCACTGCCGTTTGCAAACTATCGCAACCGGTCAGAAAATTCTTGGAAAACCGGGGACGATGGCCTTGGGTAATACCCATCATGTCGTAACTGACCAGCACTTGGGCGTCGCAATGCGGGCCGGCGCCGATGCCGATCAGTGGAATCGCCAGGGCCTCGGTCAACCGCGCCGCGAGTTCCGCCGGGATGCACTCCACCAGCGCCACATCGGCGCCGGCATCCTGCAAGGCCAATGCTTCGTCGATCATTTGCCGAGCGGCGGCTTCCTCACGACCCTGCACTTTATAGCCGCCCAGTTTGTGAATGGACTGCGGCAGCAAACCCAGATGGGCGCAGACCGGGATACCGTTGCGACTGAGCTGGCGCACGGTGTCCGCCAGCCAGCCGCCACCTTCCAACTTGACCATTTGCGCACCGCCTTCCTGCATCAGCCGCGCCGCGCTGTACACGGCTTGTTCGACCGTTGGATAGCTGGCAAAGGGCATATCGGCCATGACCAGGGCCGTCTCACAGCCTCGCGCCACCAGACGGGTGTGATAAATCATGTCATCCAGCGTCACTGGCACCGTGGTGCGCTGCCCCTGAATGACCATGCCCAGCGAATCGCCGACCAGGATAACCTCCACGCCGGCTGCTTCCAGCAACGCCGCGAAACTGGCGTCATAGGCCGTTAGCACCGCAAATTTTTCCCCGTTGCGCTTCATCTTCGCCAGGGTCGTGACCGTAATCGGCTTATGAGTCGATGCGTCTTTGTACATGGCGTACTCTGCATGGAGCCGCCCTGCTCCAGCAATAACGAATGGAGTCAGGATGGCGGGTTTAAGTAAGGTTCTATTGGAACTGAGTTTGGCGGCGCTATCGTAACCGGTTCGTTTGCAATGTCCAGACGAACGATGTCTTGGAATGGACAATTTCCGAGTAACGTCGTTAATTTTCCCTGTCCAGGGATCGTCAAATCCGGCGCGATATCATGCAAGGGATACAAAACAAAGGCGCGTTGATGCAGGCGAGGATGGGGCAAGGCAAGTTGCGGATCAGCGCGGATGATGGAACCGTACAGCAATAGATCCAGATCCAGAGTGCGCGGCCCCCAGCGCTCAGCGCGGACTCGCCCCTGAGCATTTTCCACCGCCTGAAGCGCAGCCAGCAAAGCATCGGGAGTCAACGTGGTCTCCAGAGCGGCGACGGCGTTGAGATAGTCGGGCTGGTTGATGGGGCCGCCGACCGGAGCCGTTCGGTACCAGGGTGAGCGCGCCGTCAACCGACTGGCGGGCAGGGTGGCTAACGCCTGGAACGCGCGTCGAACCTGGCTTGCCGGGTCGTGCAGATTACTGCCAATGCCGATGTAAGCAGCGACGGGCGGCATGGAAGCGGCGCTCTGCAGGAAACGTCAGATATCCAGCCCTGAGGGGGGCGCGGGCTGATTCTGCCCAACGGATCGGGATTTACGTCGGCGACGCGGTTTGCCTTTTTTCGCCTGGATGCGCGTTGCGGGTTGCGTAGCCTGGAGGCGTTCCGCCTCGTCCATCTGCAAAAAGCGAGTCCACCAGTCAGCCAGCTCTGCCGCTTGCTCATCCGCGTCAGCGCGCAGCATCAAAAAGTCATAAGCAGCCCGGAAACGGGGATGGCTCGCCAACCGCAGCGGTCGTTTACCGGTTATTTGCGTCAGGCGCGGCTGCAACTCCCAGATTTCCCGCATGGGCAAGCTATAGCGACGCGGTAGCGCAACATGTCGGCTTTGTTCACGGATCACAGCGTCCGCAGCTTCTTGCAGAGTGGCATATTCATCCATGCCATCCGCGTGCAAGCGCTGTGTCTGTTCGCGCAGAGGTTCCCAGAGCAATGCGGCGAACAGGAACGCTGGATTGACCGGTTTATTTTCCGTCAAACGCTGATCCGTATTCGCCAAGGCGCGCATCAGCAGGGTTTTCGGATAATGTTGTTGCTGGCGGCTCAAGCAACGTTCCGTGGCTGGGAACAGCCAGTTGAACAACCGATAATGGCGTAGTAGTTCAAACGCCTGAATAGCGCAACCGTTCATGAACAGTTTGAGAATTTCATCGAACAGACGGGCGGGCGGAATCTGTTCCAACAAGTGGCCGAGGCGGTGCAAAGGCGCTTCGGTGGCCGGATCGAACCGCAAGCCCAGTTTGGCGACGAAGCGCACCGCGCGCAGCATCCGTACCGGATCTTCGTGGTAGCGTTGCGTCGGGTCGCCAATCAGGCGAATCAATCCGGCTTCCAGGTCCGCCATGCCGCCCACATAGTCCAGCACGGCGAAATTGGCGATGTCGTAGTACAGGGCGTTGATCGTGAAATCCCGTCGCCAGGCATCTTCCTCGATGTTGCCGTAAACATTGTCGCTGAGAATGCGGCCGTCTGCGGCGCGTTCTACGCCGGAGCTTTCGCCCTCCTCACTATGGGCGCGGAAGGTGGCGACTTCGACGATTTCCTGACCAAAACGCACATGGGCCAGCCGGAAGCGACGACCAATCAGTCGACAGTTACGGAAGAGTTTATGGACTTGTTCGGGCCGGGCGTCGGTGGCGATGTCGAAGTCTTTTGGTTCGCACCCCAGCAGCAAGTCGCGTACGCCACCGCCGACCAGACAGGCGCGGTATCCAGCGTCGTGCAGCCGGTACAGGACCTTGACGGCGTTGGCGCTGATATTGGCCCGCGAAATGTTATGTTCGGGGCGGGGAATGAGGATCGGCAGCGCGATCAGGTTTTGGGATTCCAAGGAATATTTACAAGCTCTTGTTTGAAATCAAAGCCTGCGTATAATACATCTTTCTTTTCAAGACGCCAGTCAGCAATCTTGCTCCCTTCGTCTAGTGGCCTAGGACACCGCCCTCTCACGGCGGGAACAGGGGTTCGAAACCCCTAGGGAGCGCCATTTCGAATCATTGAAATTTCATATTGAACAAATTATTAGAAACTGTATGAAGCGTTGATATCCTACGCAGTTTCTAAGAACGTTCCAGCAATCAGTCGCGCAACCAGCAATCGAATAATACATCTTCTCCCATGATGTAGCGGCGATGGCATGGGCGCAGCCCCTGGGATAAATGGTCAATCACGGGCAATGTTACGCCGGGTCGACCCGAGCCGATAATCAGCGGCGCGATGCCCAGTTGCAAGCAATCCAGCATACCGGCTTGCAGAAAGGCGGACACCGTTACGCCACCGCCTTCAATAAACAACCCGCATAACCCCCGCTCGCGCAACCGTTGCACCATCTCCCGCAGCGACAGGCATTGATCTTCCTGAGGAATGCCGATGACCTCGGCGTAGCCCGGCCCCGGCTGATCAGCCAGCGCTTCGGCGCAGATCAACCAGGTCGGCGCGGTTCGGTCCTGAAATAGACGGTGCGCAGCGTCCAGGCGGCGATGAGGGTCGATGACCACGCGCACCGGATGGGGTCCGACAACTCGCCGGGTGGTCAATTGTGGATCATCGCACTCCACCGTACCCGCACCGACCAGAACGGCATCAGACAGCGCGCGCATCCGGTGCAGATGCGTCAGATTTTCAGGGCCATTGATAGAACAGGATGCGCCGCAGACCGTCGCAATGCGACCATCGAGACTTTGCCCAAGATGCGCCAGAGTGAACGGTTGCCGTCGATCAGCCAGAGCCATGGGCAGATAAAGATCCAATAATTCGGCGCTGAATGGGGGAATCGGCCTTCGGGCGATCCAGGAACCGGTATCGGTAATCTCAATGAACGCAGTCGCGTCAGCGGCAGGCGTCAGCGTCGGTTGCCCGCTCACGGTTAATCCAAAACCGAGGCCAGCGGGTCGCGCCTCCCAGGCGCGAGCGGCGCGGCGCAGTTCAAGCAGCAATGACCACACCACCTCCGGCGCAAGATCAGTTTGCATCAGAGCGTTCGAAAGCGTGGCGCAATGCAAGGGTTTTGACATACCATCCAGTCGGACAATGGCTGGATCACGGGCCGTTGTCTCTTACAATCCTTCGATGAGCGCGTGCAGATCCAGCAGGCGTTGTTCCTGAATCAGCGGATCGATGACCGAATCGATCTGGCCTTCCAGCACTTCGCCCAGTTTGTACAGCGTCAGATTGATGCGATGGTCGGTAACGCGACCCTGGGGAAAATTATAGGTGCGGATGCGTTCGGAACGGTCGCCGCTGCCCACCAGCAGCTTCCGGGTCCGCGCCTGATCGCTGGCCTGCTTCTCCTGTTCCGCAGTCAACAGCTTGGCCTGTAACAGGGACATGGCCCGCGAACGGTTCTTGTGTTGGGAACGCTCGTCCTGGCATTCCACCACGATGCCGCTGGGCAG
>JAGRHK010000122.1 GCA_020444985.1 Candidatus Competibacteraceae bacterium | reverse complement strand
GATCGCCACCAGAAGCGTGGTGAGCGCCAGGGCCAGTTTGCCGTAGAGGGTCCTCAACATGTTTCGGCAAACTTGTAGCCAACGCCCCAAACCGTGAGGAGATAGCGCGGTTCCGCCGGATCGGGCTCAAGCTTGGCGCGCAAGCGGTTAATGTGCGAATTGACGGTGTGTTCATAACCAGCATGGCCATAGCCCCACACCTGGTCCAGGAGTTGGCCGCGACTGAATACTCGTCCGGGATGGCGGGCGAAGTGCAACAACAGGTCAAACTCCTTTGCCGTCAGCGACAATTCCCGACCTGCAAGCGTAACCCGACGCTTGTCGGTTTCAAGCACCAGCGCGCCGCGGGTGATGCGTTCGTTGTCCGCTGCCTGATTTTGGCCGCTGCCCAACGCTTCGGCTCGCCGTAACAGCGCTTTCACCCGCGCCAGCAATTCCGGGAAGCTGAACGGCTTGATCAGGTAATCATCAGCGCCCAACTCCAAACCCACGACCCGGTCGATTTCCGATGATTTGGCGGTCAACATCAAAACTGGCACATAATCGCCGCCGGCGCGCAGTTTTTGGCAAACCGTCAATCCATCCAGATCCGGCAGCATCAGGTCAAGAATCACCAGGTCATAGCGCTGGCGGGCATGAAGCCTTAGCGCGTCCTGTCCGCCAGCAGCGATGTCTGCCTCACAGCAGATGTCCTGAAGATGCAACTTGACCAGTCCGGCAATGTCGCGATCATCCTCGACCAAGAGTACTTTACGCGCCATTGGGTTCAACCCCGTTTCAATGTTGGCCACCATAAAATTTTCCCCTGCCGCCGATGGATATCCGATAAACCATGATCCGCTGCAGAGGTCGCATTTTCATCACGAATTCATCACGATTTACTGACCGGTTCGTCCATCACGAAGCGACCGCCGCCTGTTCCCGACCCAAGGCGTCCGCTCATTCGCGAAAGTCATTTGACCCTGCCGTGTTTAAATGCCATATTGCGCCGCCTCATCAACGGGTCACTCCCATCCAACCTGTATTAAGCAGAGCCGTATAAAGTCGCATGATGAAACGAGAACCGATCAGTCCCTATTTTGACATTAAACAGGACGCCGAAGGGCGTGAATACATGGAAGTTTATCTGGAAGGGATTGCCCTGCTGCGGCTGGTGCTGAGCAACAAGGGCACCGCCTTCACCGAGGACGAACGGGTCGCGCTGGGGCTGGATGGCTTATTGCCGCCCCAAGTCAACACCCTGGAACAACAGGTCGAGCGCGTCTATCGCGGCTTTCTGCGCGAACCAGACCCCATCGCCAAATATCAGTACCTGCGCGCCTTGCAAGAGCGCGCTGAAACTCTGTTCTACGCCTTGCTGGAACAACATCTGGAAGAGATGATGCCAATCATCTACACCCCGACGGTCGGTCAGGCGGTGCAACAATTCAGCCATCTTTACCAGAACCCACGTGGACTATCGTTTTCGCCGCTCAACATTGATCGCGCCGCCCGGGTCGTCGATAACTTTCCCTGGAACGATGTGCGCATGATCGTCGCGACTGACTCCTCGGCCATTCTCGGCATCGGCGACCAAGGTTACGGCGGACTGGCTATTGCCATCGGCAAGCTGGCCATCTATAGCATCGGCGGCGGCGTCAACCCCCTGCATACCATGCCGGTCAAGCTGGATGTCGGCACTGACCGACTGGAGCTATTGAACGACGAATTTTATCTCGGCGTCCGCCAGCGCCGCTTGCGCGGGGAGCGGTATCTGACGTTTCTGGACAAGTTTGTCAAGGCCATTCATGAACGCTGGCCGCGCGCTATCATCCAATGGGAAGATTTGGCCAAGGACGTCGCGTTTACCGTTCTGGAGCGCTATCGCAAACAGATTGCCTCCTTCAACGACGATATTCAGGGCACTGGCGCAGTGGCGCTGGCCGGCCTGTTATCCGCCAGCCAACTCAAGGGCGAATCGCTACGCGACCAGCGCATCGTGATTTACGGCGCCGGGGCCGGCGGCGCAGGAGTCGCCTGGGCCATTACTCAGGGCCTCATTCGCGAAGGATTGAGTCAAGAGGAAGCCCGCGACCGGGTCTGCGTGATCGATTCAGGCGGCCTGCTGGTCGAAGGGCGCGCGGTGGAAGCTTACAAGCATTACCTCCTGCAACCTCGCGAGAAAATCGCCGACTGGTCGATTATCAACGAAATCCCCACCCTGATGGAAACGATTGAACACACGAAAGCCACGGCCCTGCTGGGGCTAAGCGGTCAGGCTGGTTCATTCAATCATCCGATTGTGCAGACCATGACGCGCAATACCGCTCGTCCCATTATTTTTCCGCTGTCCAATCCGACCTCGGCCTGTGAAGCGTTGCCACAGGATATTCTGGAATGGAGCGAAGGCCGCGCTATTGTCGCCACCGGCAGCCCGTTCCCCGATGTCGTCCGCGACGGTCAGACACATCATATTGGTCAGGGCAATAACGCCTTCATCTTCCCCGGTCTGGGCTTGGGCGCGACTTTGGCTGAATGTCGGGAAATCACGGACAGCATGGTGTTGGAAGCGGCCTACGCGCTGGCCGAGTACACGGCCGCTGCTCATTTGCAGGCCGGACGCGTCTATCCGCCAGTCGGCGAATTGCGTGAAGTCAGCGTCCGCGTTGGCGTGCGGGTCATCGAGCAAGCGTTGCGCGAGGGCGTCGCCGACAAAACCGATCTGGCAGGACGCGATCTGGACGCTTACCTGCGCTCACGCTTCTGGAAACCACGCTATTTGCCGATCGTGCGCGGCGATCACACCGCGATGATTGATCATCCAGGCTACTGACGCCCTGCTCCCTCAGCTTCGCTCCCACTAGCGGGCGAAGCGCATCAACCTACTGCACGGATACCCCGAAACCGGATCGCTCGATCTGGCCAGGGGTGACCAACGGAATGGAGCTTTCATAAGTCCGCCGCAAGCGCTGACTCAACCGTGCTTCCAGCACTGCCGATCCTGATGTGGCATTGCGCACAACGAAACTCAGAGTAATTCCCGTCGTGCGATAGACCTGCATCGCCGCTTGCAACAGACTCCTGCGGTTCACGGTTTGTCCGACATAGCGATTCAACACCCGTTGCACTTCGCCGCGATCCACGCCGGTAATTGAACCGTCGATCTGGACCGAGCCAATTGGCCAGCCGCCTGCACGACGGGGAGGAGTCGGCGCCGGAGCAGGAGGGGGCGCTACGGCGATCCGCTCCAAACGAACCGACTCGGTCACAGCGCGGTTGGTAACGCGCACTGCAACCTGTTTCGTTTCATAACCATCCCGGCTGACCTCAACAGTGTACTCGCCCGGCGGCAGACGCACACCGGGGCGATAGGTCAACGAGGAATTGACCAGTCGCACCCGAGCTCTTGACGGATCGGTTCGCACTGTCAGCCGGTAGGTCGTCGGTTCGGGAGGAGGAATCGGCGCGACCGGTTCCGGCTCCTTGATCAGCGTCACCGGCAAGGTGACATCGGCATTCGCAACGCGCACGTTCAACCGCTGGGTTTGATACCCAGAGCGGGAAACTTCAACCGTGTAACTACCGGGGTTCAATGCGATCCCAGGTCGATAACGGGGTCGGATGCCCAGCAACCGAATCTGTGCATCAGCAGGATCAGAGCGCACCGTGAGCCGATAGGACGGCTCCGGCTCCGGTTCTGGCTCCTTGATCAGCGTCACCGGCAAAGTGACATCGGCATCAGCAACGCGCACCGTCAGCGTCTGGGTTTCGTAGCCCGCACGGGAAACCTCCACGATATAACGACCTGGCCCCAACGCAATGCCCGGTTCATAACGCGGTTTGATGTTCATTATGCGAATTTGCGCATTGGACGGATTCGGGCGAACTGTCAGTCGATAGAGCGTGGGCTTCGCCGGTTCGGGTTGCTTGACCAGTTTCACCGGCATGGTCACATCGCTATTAATAATCTTGACCGGCATTTTGACCGGTTCATAGCCGTCCTCGCTCACCTCAACCGTATACTCACCCGGCGGTAATTCCATGCCCGGTTGATAGGGAGTCTTCACATTCAACAAGCGAATCGTTGCTTGGGCAGGATCGGTCTGCACTGTCAGATGATATTGCTCCGGTGGCGGGGGCAGGGGCTGTTTTTCCAGCTTCACCGGCACGATCAGGTCGCTATTGGCAATCTGTACGGGCACCTTGCGCGAGATGTAGCCATCGCGGGCAACCTCGATTTCATAGTCACCCGGGGCCAGCTGCATACCGGGCTGATAAGCTCCTGGAACGCCCACTAACCGAACGGTTGCGTCTGCGGGTTCCGGACGCACTGTTAAACCGCGCCTGGTTTTTTCCAGATCGATATTAACCGCCACATCCTGGTCATCGATAGTGATCGTTTTCCGGCTCGCGCTGTATCCTGCCTGACCGACTTCAATTTCATAATTTCCCGGCGGTAACCGCACCCCAGGCTGATAGGGAATCGGACTGTTTAGCAAGCGAATGCTAGCGTCGACCGGTTGCGTCTTGATCGTCAACCGGTAGGTTTTCGAGGGTTCCGGCGGCGTTGTGATCATCGCCGCCAGTTCGTTGACCTTGATCTGAATGGTGTCGATGTCGCGGCCCTGAATCTGGCCGCTGCGCAACAGGGAAGCCGTCCGGGTATCGATCAATCGCGCCGTGACTGTGATCAGATCGCCAAGTTTATTGACCCCACCAGTGACGATCGCATCCACACCATAACGTCGCCCCAATTCAGCCGCAGTTTTCGGATCCAGCAAACCGGTGGAACCCAGCTCCTGTTCCTTGGCGATCTTAGCCGCCGCTGATAGCGCCAAGCGGTCCTTAAGGGTAAAGCGTCCGGTATTAGCGAGCGCCGACATCATCAGGTCGGCCATGATAGCGCCCGCCTGTTCATGCAGATCGCCGCGCACGCTGAACTCGATCACGGTCGCGGTCATGCGCGCCTCCGGCGCTCCAGAAGCCGCTTGCGCCAGATGGGCAGGTAGCCACCCGATGAGCACCCCCACCAGCATCAGCCCGTTCAACAGGATCTTGCTCATAACGCTTCCCCGAGCACCCCGCCCCAACTAGGGTTCCAACGCCAGGCGAAATCCGATATCGGATCGCCATTTCCCATATTCTGGCGCGGCTGGAAACCGATAGGCGAATCGCACCAATCCCGGATAGTCGGACCAGGAGCCTCCTCGCAGCACACGACGCCCCGTCGATGAAGCGCTGCCCTTGGCGCAGCGGGTCTCACCCCCGGCATAATCGCTGTCATATTCAGAACAGGTCCATTCTGCGACGTTACCGAGCATGTCGTACAAGCCAAACGCATTAGCTGCATACTGACCCACCGGCGCCGCCGCCGCCTGCTTATCCTCACAGGGATAATTGGCCCAGTTGAAAGGTTTAGCCTTACGCGCGGTTTCATCATAGATATTGGCGTAACGACAAGCCTGATTGGGATCGTCGCCCCAGTACCTTGAATCCGTTTGGCCCGCCCGCGCGGCATACTCCCATTCTGCTTCCGTGGGCAGCCGATAGCGCAGACCGGTTTTTTCGAACAGCCCGTCAGCGTAGGCAACTGCCTCCTGCCAGCTCACGCGCACCACGGGTTGATCATCCGCATTCAAGGTATGCGATGCATAGGCGCCACTATCATGCTGACTCTGAAATCGCCGATATTGCGCATTGGTCACTTCAGTTTTACCCATCCAGAATCCCTTGGGACAGACTTTGTGCAATACTTCATTGGCGCTGCGATCCGGCTCGGTTTCCGGACTGCCCATATTGAAACAGCCTGGCGCAACCCAGACAAAGTGCATTTTTGTCAAAGGGTCGGTGTAAGTTTGACCCGCCTGCGGATTGGCGGGAAGGCCTTTCGCCACCGGTTTGATCGGCGGCGATTGGGACGGCGGCGGTTGTTCAACCTGCAGGAGCTGCCATATCCCTC
>JAGRHK010000121.1 GCA_020444985.1 Candidatus Competibacteraceae bacterium | reverse complement strand
GCAACCGCTTTGAAAGCGATTCCGCCGTCTTGACGGCGCGCGCTGACCATCAGCGGATTCTCCATGATTTGCAGCCGGGCCAGACAGGGGAATACGGCGGGATCGGCGATCAGTGCGAAGCCATACCCGGTTAACCGCGCATCGCTGATGACGGTCAACGCTTCAGGATCGAAGTATTGGCGGGTCAACTGCCGGGCCGTGAGTTCAATAGCGGGATCGCACAGCAGGTAGCGCGGCGGCAGGCTCAGTTTCAGGCCGTTGATCGTCTGCACACGCAGACCCGCCAGGGCCGCGCCCAGTGATATCACGTCCAATGCAGCGCCGGCGGCGGCGCGGTTGCCGTGGATCACACTCAGCCAGGGATCACCATCCACCAGGGCCAAGTTGTTGGTGATCGCCGCAAAGCAAACATCCGCCAGGGCGGCGGCTGCCGAGACCGCCAGCTTTTGGCCGACTTGAATGAAAATCCCCGATTTATCATTCGCATAAAGCCGGTCGCTGATGGGAACCTGGATAGCGAAGGTTTGGACTTGTCCGGTTTCCTGGGTGATGAACGGCGTCCCGCGTTCAATGGGGGTCGCCTCGGGGTTCAACAGCAAGGGCGGCGGTGCGGGCGTGATCAATCCCTGTTCTCGAAAATCGCCCACCAGGGTCAACTTCGTAAACGCGACGGCGGCGTTCAGTTGCAGCCATTGCCAGTCAATGCCGGTCTGTACGCCAGTATTCGCCAGGGCAAGGAAGTCGTCGCTAACAAACGGCGAACGGTCGGCGCTGGCCTGAATGCGCGGGTCCGCTGAGCAGCGACTGATCGCGCGTCCGACAATCGCCACATCGGAGCCGTTCATATCGGCAACCGCTGTTTTTGGCGATGCGGCGGATACCAGACCCGCCTGTTGTCGCCAAGTATCCAGGGCGGTCCGCTTGATGAGATCAAGCGCCGATTCTCGATCCTTCAATAAGGGGTCATTCATGGTTTTTTGGCCTTTTCGTGAAAATTTACGGTGATTTTAAAAATCCTGGGAGAAAATCCCTAATGCGGATTTACACAGAGGTTTGCCGCGAAACTTTCAATCATCGCATCGACAGCGCGTTGCGCAGTGGCGCGAGCGATTGGGGAAAGACCGCAATCTTTTTCAAGTGCGTCTGGGAGTGCTTTTAAGGTTTCCGCGATCACTTCGCGGGTTATCTGTGTGGCAAGATTGAAGTTTTCAGCGGGGATCATCTTTCGAATGTCCTCGTTCAATCGGAGGCTCTCCCGTTGCGCACGGTAATAATCCAGCGCGTCTTTGGGTGACATCGCATCGGGGTCTTGGGGGGTGCTCGAGCCATACACGCGCTGAAATATCGCGGGCATCGCGTCACGAACATGCCAGAGTTGGCGTTGTCCGCGAATTGTGTAGGGGACCGTTTCGAGTGCTTGCTTGACGACGCGCGGATCAATTCGAAGCACGTCGCTGTATTTGGTGGCAAGCCACAAAAGCGGGGCATCAAAGGTAGATTCTGTCATGGCTTTTAATATATGTGCCTAGAAAGATTGAAAATTCTCGAAAACCGGGGCTTGCGCGAATTACCCGTGGTAAATCATCAGGAGAACCTAAGCGTTTGTTTTGTTCAGGCGCTGGCGTAGTAATGCCGTCCATGTCGATACACGATCAATCCCCGGTCATAGAGCAATTCGCAAACCGCCAGCAGACGTTCATCACTCCAGTTGCTAGGCGTTCCTTCCTGCCAAGCGAGACCGGTAACGCCAGCCGCGACTAAAGCGCCGTGCAGAACTTCCACATCGCTCAGCAACGCCACCAGGGCGGCCTTGTGCTGGCGGATGAACGCGCGCTGGTCTTCAGATAAGCCAGCCGGGGAAATCGCCAAATCATTGCCCTGGGCCGTCAGGGTGAAGCCCGCACGTTCCATGCGGCGAATCAGGCGCACCAAGGCCATTGAGTCAACGGGCGATTCATGCGGGGTTGGATAGGCAAGGGCGGTCATCAGACGATCTCCACATTACCGCCAAAAATTTTTTTATAGAGGGAATGTGACTCACGAGACTCACCAGACTCACCAAATGGGTTGATGTCATCGGGTAAGGTTTTGTTAGTCTGGTGAGTCTGGTGAGTCTGTTTCCATCTAGCCAGAAATTTTTGGAATCGATCATCATTAACAATATTGACCCGCCATATTTGGCGATTCTGGTAGCTTCCACTCTCCTCAAAACGCGCGCCGATTTCCACGCGATTTGCATACCGCTTGAAGAAATCACCGAGAACACGAGGATTTATCTTGCCCTGCTTGTCGGTAAAGTGTTCCTCCAGGACCTCAAACAATACGGGTTCAGCCGGGTTGTCTAGTGTGCCCTGAGCGCGGGTTACGGCCTCTTTACTCGTTGCGCCCGCACGGCCAAATGTCGTAAACCACGCCAGCAACAGCGCGCGCAATTTGCGGCGAACGGGGTCGGATTCCTCCAGTTGTGCGGTTCCTTGTAAGGGGTCGGCTTCACCTAACCAGGTCAACGGGCGGCGAATCATCCGGTCCCAGTCCTCGAAACTTCCCATGAGCGGATAGTCTTGGCGCGGCTGGCCAGCGGCGATGTAGGCGCGTAAGACCGTCAAGCCTGCTGTGACCAGGGCGGGCCGGTTCTCGGGAATCCACGTTGTCAGGTTGCGGTCATACTCGCGTTTTTCGGGAGATTCCGATTGCGGATCGAGATTGCAGACGACGACGCGGCGGGTCATGTCGCCAATCACTTGCGTATTGTTTCCAGTGGCCAGGAACAGCGCGGCGGTGGGAACCGTGGCGGTCTTGTTGAAGCCGAGTAAACGTCCCGTGATCGTTTCGCCACTCAATGCCTTACAGAGCGTTGCGCCAGCCAGGGGAACCTCTAAATTGTCCAGATTGACGACGCTATCCCCGGCCAGCAAAACCGAGAGCATTCGCTTCTCAACTTCATCAACATCGTTACCCAACTCAAAGACCGTACCAGGGCGTCCAGTCGCTACCAGGGCGGCAATATCCGCCAGCAAGGTCTTGGCGCTTCCGGGCCGGGTCGCTTTCATCAGGAAAATCGGCGCGGTCGGTAGCGATGGGCGAACCAGGGCGGTCAACAAGGCGGCCAATGCGGCGCTTTGGTCGCTGTCGCTGGCGAAACTGAAACCCCGATCTTCGGGGCGCTCGCTGTTCAGACAGGGCCGGTTGAACAGTTCATCTTTGAGGAATTGCAGAGCGGCCTGTCCTTGATCGCGCGATGGATTGGCGGGTAGGGGCGGAAAGCCACTTTCTGCAATATCCAGAAACAAACCGGTCGCTTTGTCGTAACCGGGCTTATCGAGAATGGAACCATCGGGGCGCAAGGTCGGGGCGCTGACTACGCCAATCAACGGCGGAAAATTCCAGTGACCCGACCGCGAAAGCAGCGTCATGGCAATCGCGGCGGGCGCATGGCAACGCTTGAAACCGTGCGCTTTTTCGTTCCACTTTTGCCAGTGGACTAAACGGTTCAACTTGTCCAGCGTTGCATCACGATCCAGTGGGGTGATGGTGATCGCGCCTTGCGGTCGGGTGATGCCGCGCACGGTTGCGGCTTGTTGGTGACTGATTCGACATAAGTAACCACTGCGTTGGTAAATTCCAGCGCCATGTTGAATGAGCGCGGCCTCGGCTTGGTCCGTCGCCTCCGGTAATCCGCCCGCGAGAATCCGAATCTTTGCCGGGCGGGCCGGGCCGCTGTCATCGGTTTCTTGCGTCGACTCGCTGGAGTCTGTTTGAGTGGCTGGCGGCGAACTGGCCTGTTCCGCCAGCGCCTGCAATTCCTCAACGGTATGGCTGGCGTTCAGCCAGTCGGAAACGTCGCCTTTCTCGGGAAGGTCAGGCAATTCCAGATAGCGCAGGTCAGAGACTTTGCCTTGCAACTGGCCAGCAATATGCTGCATGTGCGCCTTGCCGGGTTTGTCATTGTCGGGAATGATGACGAGGCGAGCGCAACCGGATAGCTGTTCGGTATAGGCGCGATTCCATTTCGGTTTCTGGTTTGCTTGGGATGCGCCTTCAATATTGCAGGTCGCCACCAAGCCCAAATCGCGCAACCGGTCAGCATCCTTTTCGCCTTCCACGAAATAGACGGTTTTGCCCTGGGCTTTCGCTTCCGACAGTTCAGGCAGGCGATAGAGTACGGCGGGCGCGTCTTTCGGCTTCTTCCACAACCATCCGGTTTTTCCATCGGGGTATCGCTGGCGGAAATCCTTGGGTTCGTAGCGGATTTTCTGGCTAACCTCGTTGCCGTTCGCATCCCGATAGGAATAGGTCGCAACGATGCGTTTTTGATCGCGCTGGGGCGGTTGGACGGTGTCCAGTCCTAACGCTTTGATGATGTCCGCATAGGCGCAACCTGCATGGCAGGTGATGACTACGGCCTGTTTATCACCGGGCGCCAGGTTTAAGGATGGCCGATGATCGCGGTTATCGGATTCATGGACGGGGCAGAACGCTACATGACCGGCACCGCTTTTCTTGGGCTGGCAACCCTGGTGCTGGAGGGCGTTTAGAACTTCATCGTAAGGCATTTGGAGAAAACTCCGCTATCGGTCAAAGGATGACAGCGGTTTGCGACTTGCGTAGAATCCTACCCTTGTCGAGGGTGTAAGATTCACGGGTAGCAACTCACTATCGTTGCTGTCGTTGAAGGAAAGAGACCAGCTTCCTAATGGCGTTAGGAGCTGGTCTCTATCGTTTCTGATGGATTGATTCGCCGCTTCAACTCCTCCAGAATCACGCGCCTTGCCGCTTCATCGCGAGAACAGTTCCACTTACTGGCGATATTTTCAAGTGCATCAGAATCCGCATGATCAATCAAAAAAGTGATTTCATGCTGCTGATTTTCCTCAGTATTCTCGAAACTATCAACGCCATTGATTGCTAGATCGCCGGTCAACAGCAGTCGAAATTGAGCGGACTTCATTAAATCCAAAATAGCTTCCGTCCTCTCAATAGCCGCCGGGGCGTTTTCCACAAGTTCTATAAAGACTTCAGGGTAAGAATTCCAAGCGTCGGCCAAACTCGCGCTGTCTTGCGTCAAAGATGCCATTAATGCCCGAGTTGTCACGGCGCAACCATCAGTTGTGGAACAACCGATTTCAACCTGATCGTGGGTCAATGCGGCGGGGAAGGAAAATTTAGCGGGAACAGTCATGTCAGTTCTCCAATACGATTCATCGATGAACCGGCTTGAGGGCCGGGAAGCGGGCGGGCTAGGAAACTGCGCTTGAGAGCAGCGCACAGCCTTACGGTCTGCGCATCCCGTCCGCCTCCCGATAACGGAGGCTGACTGACCAACAATCCAGGGGCGGATTGCGGGCATAAAAATACCGCAACTGTCGGGGCGGGGTTCCGCTCAAGCAAGGCGTTTCCTAGGCGCTTGATGAAAGTATAGCCCAGCGCCGGGCGGTTGCAAGGGGTCATCAGGCCACCTCGCGGCGATTCTGGGCTAGCCAAGCGTCCAGGTCACGAATGTCGTAACGAATGGCGCGGCCTATGCGAATGAAGGGAGGTCCCGGCGAACGATTGGCGCGTCGGCCTTCCATGCGGCTTTGACGCAGGAAAGAAACGGATACGTTGAGGTATTTAGCGGTGAGCGGGTCGGTAAGAAGCTGCTGTTTTTCCATGATGTCCTCGCGGTTTCTGTGATACACGAGAAATCATGGCGAATCTTTTAAGGGCGCGTAAGGACATGAATTAAAATTTATATTCTTGTCCCGGACAAGAATTCACTCACCTAATTCTTGTCCCCACCCTGAAATATACTGACGCAATTGATTAATTTGCTGGTCATCCATTGGTGGATCACTGGTAGCCTCTCCTTCGATTCTCCCATATCTCGCTTCTTGCTCCCTGGAATTCCAAACCCAACCCCGGCCTTTGAATTGAAGATGCTCCGGCGTCACAGCAAAGGAGGTTTCCTTTTCTAAAAGAATGACACATCCTTGATTCGTATCGGCGTGGAAGGGGATAAGG
>JAGRHK010000120.1 GCA_020444985.1 Candidatus Competibacteraceae bacterium | reverse complement strand
TGATATATAAATCAAGTTGTTGCGTAGGATCAAGCATGAAGTATCTGGCGCAAAACCAGCGCAAAATAGGACTCCTAGCGGCTCGCCTTGTGATCAATCAAGCACATGGAAAAGACTTTTCCCGAGATACTTCTCCCCCTCTTACAAAGTAAGACCAAATAAAATCAAACTGTTAATGACCACTACTTGTGCAGGACTACCCAATTCCTGACGCGCACCGCGTTGGCAAATTTCATTGACGGTTTGCCAGACCAGCAATTCCCGGTCTCTTTCCTACCTTTTGATTAATAAGGATTTCTTCTATAAAATTTATCAGTGTTTAATAAAAAATATATTTATAAATCATTTAGATAAGCACAAGAGACCGGGAATTGCTGATAAAATACAGGATAAAGTCCATTTTTAGAAAACTCAGTTTCCTTGGGATGAAGTAGAGTTTTGCTAAAAAATGGCTTACTTTCATGGCGCGGACTTTCATGGTCTGCCGCGTCAGACCGCAACGGTCACGCTGCAACGCACGCCAACCCCCGTCCCCGAATCGTTCCCGTTCGGCGGGGACGAATTGATTCCTCTGCGGGCCGGGGAAATGCTGAACTAGCGGCAGGTGGATCTTCAATAGAAGAATCGGCCATGCCCCAGAAGAATCGGCCATGCCCCGCGCGCCGCGAGTCGTCGCCTTGGCGCCCCGACGCTCCGCTTGGGGCGACCCCGGCGCCGCCCGCGTCGCTCTTTTGGCCTGCTGGCTGGCTTGGCTCACGACCGAACTCGGAGACAGCGAAAACCGATAACGTCGAGGCGGCTGTCGGGGTCGTAGTCGAGGCGGGACGCCGCCCGCACGTTGCGCGCGTTGAGGCTCCAAGACCCGCCGCGCAGCACACGGGGCGCGCCGATTGCATCCTGATCTTCCCATGCCGAACCGTCAGTTGGAGCACCCTGGTAGTTGCCATGCCAGTGATCTTGCACCCACTCCCAGACGTTGCCCAACATGTCATACAAACCCCAGGGATTGGCGCGCTTGAGTTTGACGAGGCGCGTTCCCGCCTTCGTGTGCGGGTATTGTTTTTCTTCCCAATCCGAACTGTCGTAGCCGTCGTCTAGGTCGAAATCCACCCCACTATTGCCGCCGTACCACGCTATTGGGTCCAGTGCCGGGGCATTGAAGTCGCCTAGAATATCCAAGTCCCCAGTGTAGATCGCTGTCTCAGTGCTCGCCCGACAGGCATATTCCCATTGTGCTTCGCTGGGCAGTGAGAGATTAAGACCAGGATTCTGCTCGTTGATGCGCTTCAGAAAATCTTGCACATCATCCCAACTTACAGTTTCTACCGGTCGCGTCGGACTTTGAAACTCGCTTGGATTCTTACCCATCACCGCTTCCCATAAGGCTTGGGTACAAGGTGTGTCGAATAACCAGTAGCCGTCGGTCAGCGTGACTTGATGACGCGGTCCTTCATCATCGTAACGCCCCTGCTCTTCCTCCGGCGATCCCATCCAGAATTGCCCCGGCGGTATCCAGCGCAGGCGTTGGGTCACGCCTTGCAAGGTGATTTCGACAAAGACGCCCCACTGATCTTGCCCCCAGCCGCTGGCCCAGCGGGGTGGGCAGCCAGTGATGAGCGGGTGCCAGGAAGTGTCGATGATGCGGGTGTTCATGGCGGGTCACAGCGATGAAGGCGACCAGCCGGTGAGGGTTCGCGGGGCATCCGCTCCCGCTACTAGCACACCGGTGGCCTTTGGGTTTCGGCAATCCGTGAGGAATGCCTGGGATGGCGATCTGTTCGGGTTCGGACCTTCTGATCCAATCGTGAGCTCGGATACAGCGAAAACCGATATTGTCGTTGCGGTTGTCGGGGTCGTTGTCGTTGCGGTACGCCGCCCGCACGTTGCGCGCGTTGTTGTTCCAAGACCCGCCGCGCAGCACACGGTTCGCGCCGGTTGTTCGACCGCTGTCCCAATTGGCAAGCTTAGAGGTCGCATAAACCGGGTGCAAGTGGGTGTCGCCGCAACTGTTCCCGTCGCCATGTGGCGGCGTCCGCGTGGGCAGTGATGGCCAGCGCGGTGGCATAACCGGCCTGAAGCGCACGGGCGTCGATTCGGCCCGCCGCGTAGGCGTCTTCCCACTTGCGGCGGCATTCGGCATAGCGACGCTTGCGCCGACGCGATAACAACAACTGGCCCGGTAGAAGGCGATACCCGCAGAACGAAAGACCGGCGCCGCTTCGCCCGATCCGCACCGGTGTTTTGATCGTCAGGCACAAACGTTCTTGAACATAGGCGCGGGCTTGCGCGAGGGCGTCGCGTACCGCCGACTTATCGTCACCCCACCACACCAAGTCATCCATGTAGCGCACCATCCCCCGCACTCGGCAACCTTCGAGCAGCAGCCGGTCGAGACTGCTCAGGTAATAGTTGGCGAAATGCTGCGAAGTCAGCGCGCCGATGGGCAAACCCTGGCCGGGCGCGGTGTGGTGCGCCTCAATGATGCGCGCAAACAACGCCAGCAAGCCCTGATCCTTGAAGCGGCGCTCCAGCAGGGCGAGCAAGCGTTGGTGGTCGATGCTGGCAAAGTAGGAGCGGATGTCGATTTGCGCATACCAGGGCCAGCGCCGCAGATGGTGCTGGGCGCGTTGCACGGCAGCCAACGTCCCTTTTCCGACCCGACAGGCATAAGTGTCGTCCACCAGGGCACGATCCAAAACCGGGCCAACATGCGCCATGAGCGCATGATGCAACACCCGCTCGCGAAAACAGGGCGCGTGAATGATGCGGGGTTTGGGATCGCGGATAGGAAAGCAGCGCATCCGGCCAACCTCGACCGAACCATCGAGCAAAGATGCACGCAGGCGGGTCAGCTCACCGTTTAAGTCAGCACGGAATTGGCGCACTTCGTCCCGCTGGCCTTTACCGTGTGCAGCGCGCTGAAACGCTGCCGTCAAGTTGTGCCAGTCGGCGATGGTGGCAAGATCGATCCGGCTACGCTTCACCGGTGGATTCCGACGGAGTGGGGCCGACGGTGACGAACACTTCGCGTAACAGGCGCAAGAAGGCATCGCCGTATTTTTCGATGCGGGACTCGCCCACGCCCGCGATCTCGCGCAAGGCGGCGGCACTTTGAACCCGGCGCTGGACCAACGCCGCCAGTTGTTCGTTGGTGAACACGGCGTAGATCGGAATTCCCTCACCGTCGGCCAGTTCCTTGCGTAGCGTGCGCAGTCGGCTGAATAGGGCGAAATCCTGCTCGTTCAGCACCTCGCGGTAGTCGATCTTGCCCTTGGTAGCAGCTTTTGATCCTTCCTGACCGTCGAGATAACCGATGCAAAACGCCCAATAACTTTGTTCCGCATTCTGCACAAACTGCTTATCCACGCTAACCAACCGTTGCTTGGCACAAAACCGATTGAGTTCTTCCTGTGCTGCATCCGAGGCATGGACAGGTATCGCAAAAAAACGGTATTTCATGAACCTCTGAACCTCTTCCAAAGATCTCGAACCGTCCGACCGAAACCGCTCCGCGACTCGTCGCCTTGGCGCCCCGGCGCTCCGCTTGGGGCGACCCCGGCGCCGCCCGCGTCGCTCTTCTGATCTACTGGCTGGCTTGGCTCACCCCGAACTCGGACACAGCGAAAACCGAAATAGGCGTAGCGGCTGCCGGGGGCGTTGCCGAAGCGGGACGCCGCCCGCACGTGGCGCGCGCCGTCGTTCCAAGACCCGCCGCGCAGCACACGGGACGCGCCGGGTGCGCGATCTTCCCACGCCGAGCCATCCGTCGGAGCATCCTGGTAGTTGTTATGCCAGTGATCTTGTACCCACTCCAAGACGTTGCCCAACATGTCGTACAGCCCCCAAGGATTGGCGCGCTTGAGTTTCACCGGGTGTGTTTCATCTTTACTGTTGCCGCTGTACCACGCTATCGCGTCTAGGTCTTTAGTGTAAATCGCCGTTTCAGTCCCCGCCCGACAGGCATATTCCCATTGTGCTTCGCTGGGCAGTGAGAGATTAAGACCAGGATTCTGCTCGTTGATGCGCTTCAGAAAATCTTGCGCATCATTCCAACGAATTCGTTCCACTGGCCGATCTCCGCCTTTGAAGTTGCTTGGATTCTCACCCATCACCGCTTCCCACAAGGCTTGGGTACAAGGCGTATCGAACAACCAGTAGCCTTCGCTCAGCGTGACAAGATGGCGTGGTCCTTCCCAGTCAAAATGACCCTGCTCCTCTTTCGGCGATCCCATCCAGAACCGTCCCGGTGGTATCCAACGCAGGCGTTGAATGACCGGTTCGCCGCCCTGCTTCGGTTCAACAGCGATCTCGCACCACAATCCGAAGCGGTCACGACCGATAGCGCTGGCCCACGCGGGTTTCGTGAGGCGACAGAACGTCAGGTGCTCGCGGTCGGTGTGAATCATGAAAGTTGGCGCTTGGGGTAACGCACAACGGTCTTGAGGTGGGGCGGCGTCGAGGCGGAGCGTGCTAACGACTTCCTCCTGGCTGGAAAGGATTTGCACAAACTGATTGACGGTGCGCAGAGTACCCAAGAGGCTGCCCACCTCGGTTGCGCTGACCGCTGTTGCGGGCAGAGCCGGGACTACAATCAGCTCACCGCAGTCCTGGCGCACTTCGTAGCGACGCTCACTTTGTTCCTTTTGTGCTGGTAACAGCGTCGGATCGCACGAAACCGGAGGCCGGTAATCCGGGCGGTGCCGGTTCCGCAACCAATCGATGCGCAGCAGGCGGGTACCCACTTCATCGATAGTCCAAAAATCATCGGTGGCGCGTGTGCGAACCCGACCCATCCAAGCGCCGATGGCCGTATCAGTTGGGCTGTCAGGAGTCGGTTCGAGCCGGTCGCCAATAGAATCGAAGAAGCAACGAGCATCTTCCACATCCGCCGCCTCGGGCAGCACCTTCAACGAAGCTCGCGAAAGGTCGCGAATTTCCTCAAACCAGATCTCTTGCGGCAGATGGCCGCGCCAAACACGCAACAGAGCGAGTATTCGCCGCTGGCGGTCGAGAGGTTCAGCCGCGAAGGCAGCGCGTAACTCCTTGGCACGACCGGGATCGAGTGTGGCCGCGTCGCTGTGGGTGCTGGCGATGGCCGGATGTTGCCAAACATCGGACTCGGTGCCCGCATCGGCTTCGTCCACTCCCAGGCTCAAACGCACCGCACGCAAAAAACCGGGTTCGATGCGCACGGCTGGCGAAACCAACCGCAACAAGCGCTCCGCACGTTCGCGCAAAAGGTAGCGGTCGGTCACTGTGGCGCCTTGGGGACGTTCCCACGGGACGAGTTGCCAAAGAGACCGCAAAATGGTCGGACAACGTTCGGGAGGACAAGGCAACAACGCTACTGGTCGGCTTCCTGCTGCGACGATGCGCCGACCAAGCACCAGCCAAGGATTATCCTCGTCCACTGCTCGCGCCGTCAGACAGCCGAGATCGCCCAACACCAACACGACACCATCCAACGGCGGTTGGTAACCGTCAGATGCGGGCACACCCAGCAGGCGCGGCTCGCTCAGACCTTCGTGGAACACTGCCTGCTCCAAATCCTGCGCCGTGAACAGCCGCGCCAATTCTCCACGTACTTGGTCCTGATCCGTCCAGTACGGCACCAAATGCTCACTGCGGTCGATGACCAATTGCAGACGCGGCCCCCAGCGATGACGTTGCTTGCGCGGCAAATAATCCAACCACTGACCGCAACTCAGACGGCGCACGATCCGATTGATGTCAATTTCTCGCCCCTCACACGACCCGGCCAGGGCAAGATGCAAGCGCGGTTGCAATTCGCGCCAAGGAGCAAGCAAGTGGACGGCGGGCGGGGTATCGGGTCGATTGTGCCAAACGACGGGTTCGGCGGATATCTGCCGACGTTCGGAATTAGGTTTCTCGAGTACAACACTCTCGTATTTTTCGAGGTGCCAGAAGGGAATGGAGATTAGGGGTGCAACCAGAATTTTAGGCGGTGATGTCTCAATGGAGGCATTGAGGACACTACCCGTC